>JBGQHD010000287.1:0-6540 GCA_041497795.1 Planctomycetia bacterium | reverse complement strand
ATCGGCGACACCTCGGCCTGGCTCTTGGGGGCCGACGAAGACCTGTACAACTGCGAGGAAAAGCAGCAGAACCGCTGGATCATCGGCGCTTCGCCCGACGACGTCCGCTTTCGGCTCCGCTCGCTGCTGCACAGCGACGAGATCCAAAGCCGGTACGACGCCATTCTGCTCGACTGCCCGCCGCGGCTGACCACGGCCTCGATCAACGCCCTGGCGGCCAGCGACTTCGTGCTGATCCCCACGCTGTTGGACGCCCCCTCGGTGGAGCGCGTGCCAAGCCTGCTGGCCTGGCTGCGGCGGCTGAAGGACCACACGCCCTTGTGCTCGAACCTGAACGTGCTGGGCGTGCTGGCCAACCAGGTGCAGCAGAAGAACGAGCTGACCCCCCGCGAGCAGGAGACCTGGAACCGGCTGCAAGAAATGTGCGCCGACCGCTGGGGCGGCCGCGTGCCCCACTTGGCGACCACCATCCCGCGCCGCGAGGCCTTCCCCCGAGCCGCCGAGCGCAACGAATTCGCCGCCTTCGACCGCGAGCTGGTCGATATCTTCCGCGACCTGGTCAAGGAAATCGACCAGTCGATGCCGGCCGTGGCGGGTGCTGCCCGCTCGCGCGGGTAATCTCGCGTAATCTCGTTCGTCTGCGTGACGCCCGCCGGCGAAAGGAACAGCCCCCTGGGGTGGGATCGCCTTCCGCCACGAGTTTTACATTCTCGTTCAAAATAATGATTGTTTATTGACTTTGTAAATTTCTGGCCGATAATCTGACGAAGGGCCAAATTGGTCAGGAGGCTGTCTGACACCGGACTTTCTGACTTGGCACGTAGCACGGTTTCGTGCGTGTATCCTTTGCGCGAATCGCCGCATAAACAGTGTGGAGTCTGCCCGGCGTGCTTGTTACGGCCGATCGCCGACCTGCTGTTGCAATATCGGCACGAGTGGCTTGACCTGGCCGCCGTTGGCGAGCGACGGGGCTGGTCATGGACGAAGTTGCTCGGCCCCACGGGGTCTGCTCAATCCAAGGGAATCAGACATGCTTCAGCTTGATGCGATTGATCCACGCATTCTGGGTCAGCGTCTCATGGAAGCGCGCAAGGCCAGAGGCGTAACGCAGGAGGAGGTGGCGGCGTTCCTTGGATGCAGCCGCCCCACGTACATCGCAACGGAAAAGGGAGAGCGTCCGGCCAAGCCTGATGAAATCGTGAAGCTGGCGTCATACTTCGGTCGCAAGGTTCACGAGCTTGTCCGCACTGCCGAGCCGGTGATCGACCTTCAGCCACATCTCCGGGCCGTTGCCGAACGGATGAAGGAGGCGGATCGTCAGGAGTTGCTGGCGGCCATCGATGAATTCCAGCGGCTTGCGGAGGACTACCGTGAACTTGAGCGAATCATGGGTGCCACCCTACGTCACAACTATCCGCCTGAGGTCACCCTCAATACCCACATCGACGTCAGCGAATTGGCGAAAAGTGTAGCCGTACAGGAGCGACGGCGACTGGGCGTGGGCGACCTACCGATCATCCACCTCCGCAGTGCGCTGGAGTGGAACGTTGGGCTGCGAATCTTCTATTGGGGCCTGCCGTCGCCCATCGCCGGGATGTACGCCTATGCGACCGATCTCGGTTGCTGCATTCTCATCAATCGTAAGCATCCTCCCGAACGGCGACGAATGTCGATGCTGCACGAGTACGGTCATTTGATCGTGGATCGCTTCAAGCCGGGCATCGACTACCTCAGCATGAGTGGCCGCAAACCTGCCAACGAGCGATTTGCCGAGTCGTTCGCGCTGAGCTTCCTGATGCCCGCAAGCTCAGTGCGTCAGAAATTCCACGACATCGTGACCAGCACTGGTGACTTCCAGGTAGCTGACCTCTGCCGGTTGTGCCACTTTTATTACGTCTCCGTCGAGGCGATGACTCTGCGCCTGGAGCAACTCGGCCTGATTCCGAAAGGCTCCTGGCAGGAGATGAAAGAGTCCAGGTTTGCTCCCCGGCAAGCGGCGGCCATGTTGCACCTGCCTGTGCACCTGGAGACGCCTGAGGTTTGCCCGGAGCGATACAAGTATTTGGCGGTCCATGCCTTCGAGCAGGAGAAGATCAGCCAGGGGCAGTTGGCGCGCTTCCTTCGGTGCGATCCGGTTACGGCTAGAGAAATCGTAGCTCAGTGCCTCACCAGTTCCGTCATTGACGACGAGGGGAAGGAGCGGCAGGTCCAGTTTGAGTTCCAGCGATCCCTGCTTTCCGATGCATCGTAAGGAGATGATAAGGTCATGCAGGATGTCGCTGTGGATGCCTGCTGCTTGATTAACCTCCTCGCAGCAGGCCCGATCCTTTCACCAACTGGTTCGAGATCACCTCGCCGGAAAAAGAAGGCGGCTTCTGCCGAACCCGTCGAGACCCCACACGGACTCGGACTGATACTCCACGTACCCACCAAGGTGACTCAGGAGACCTTCTACTTACTTCAGCCGGGCGAGCGGGAGAAGGACAAGCTCGTGAAGACGCCGGTTGATCTAGCTCCCTTCATCGAATCGGGTGTGATCCACCCTTGCGATCTTGAAAGCGGGCAGGAGACGGAGCTCTTCGTCCAACTAGCGATAAAACTCGACGACGGCGAGGCGGCGTGCTTCGCTATCGCCCAGAGTCGCGGTTGGCTTTTGGCAACCGACGATCGGCCCGCCACGAAGCTGGCGGCTCAATCCGGCGTGTCGGTCATCACGACGCCAGAAATGGTCAAGCGGTGGGCCAAGACGACAGGCGCCGCCGATGCAAACATCGCCACCGTGCTTCAGAACATCCAAATCTTCGCACGGTTTGTACCCCGCAGGAATTCGCCAGAATACCGATGGTGGATCAGCAAGACGAGTCGGTCGTGACGAATGCGAGCGGCGTAGGCCCCTGCGGGTCGAACGCCCAGGACGGGGGCGTGGTGCGTAGCGCACGCCTTCGCATCCCTGCGCAGAGCGTGCCATCGGTTCCGAAGTCTTCCGTTTATGTCACGCGGCGTTCCGTATGTGTAGCGCGCCGCAAGCTCGGCGCGCCGAAAACACGATTCGCGTCGTGTCACTGCGGCGCGTAGACTTCGGGCCGCAAGCTCGAAGGGCCCAAGGCGCGGATACCCTGCGCGGGATCGGGCGAGCGATGAACGGGCAACGGAGGCCGCAGCGCGCTTCCTTGTCGTCTCGGCGAGTGACGAGCGAATCCCCTCACCCCGGCCCTCTCCCCACGAAGGGCTTTGCCAAAAACTCGAAATCCGAAATCCGAAGCAATACCGAATGACCGAACCTCCAAATTCAGAAAGGACGAAAGGACTTGTTTTTGGGTGATTCGTGCTTTGGTTTTTGGATTTGTTTCGAGTTTCGGATTTCGGATTTTTTGGCAAAGCCCCCCCAAGGGGAGTGTGAGTCGGCGCGGGGCGGAATTGGAAGATCAGGAATCTGTTGCGCGCGGGACGGGTCAGGAGTGAGGAATGTGTGAAGTCTATTGCCCCCTCACCCCCAGGGGGAGAGGGCGTTTTGGCGGAGCGGGAATTGGAAGAACAGGAATCTGTTGCGCAAGAGGCGCCGGGACGAAGGGCGGCGGCCCGGCTTTTTTTCGTGTCGTAAACCGCCCCTCTCCCCAACGGAGAGAGGGAGCTGGCGAAGGGTGGGAATTGGAAAGACAGAAATCTGAAGGGCAAAAGCGCGGGCCTACCCGCGAGTGGCTCGCGCGGAACGTGAGGCGCTAGGGCGAGTTCCGCTCGTTCCCAGGCTCCGCCGGCTCCGCCTGGGAACGCACTGCTTACCAGGCTCTGCCTGGACTCGCAGACAGGCTGACTTGCTCTCCGACGGAGTTTTACCTCGGACGGAATTGGCGATCATCGCGATCAGCGCGCTCGCGCGAGCGAGGCAGAGCCTCGCAAGCAGCGCGTTCCGAGGCGGAGCCTCGGAACGAGGGTGGGATAGGATCGTGCTCAGTTGCCGGCCGGGCCAGAGAGGATTATGGCAATCGCCGAGCAAATCCTTGGTTTCGCCGCTCCGCAGGCGGTACAATGACATCGAGAGCCTCGAATCGGCGCGGATAGACCGTGGGTGCGAAGTCGTCGGATGACTAGATAAGGGGTAACCCGGCCCTGCCGGGCGGCCCGTTGACGAGTAAGCCGACGTGGTCGAACGCCTCCGGGTGTTCTGCCACGTCGGCTTTTTTTGCACCTGCCTTCTCGAAGAACCAAGGGGTTTCATCATGAAGCGAGCCAAGCTGGGCGACCGTGTGCGGATTCAGTGCCTGGCGCCGGCCAAAGAGGGCGCCGCCAAGAAACAGCTTGGCCGGAAGGCGATGGAGTTCACGGTGGGCAGCGCCGAGGTGATTCGAGGCATCAGCATCGGCGTGGTGGGCATGGCCAGCGGCGAAAAAAAGCGGCTCAAGCTCCAGCCCAAGGACGCCTATGGAAACGTGCGCCGCAAGCTGATCCGCAAGCTGCCGCGGGCGTATTTCCCCACGCACGCCGACTTGCACGCCGGCAGGAGGGTCACCTTGGTGGGGATCACCTCGCGGCGCCGCCTCCGCGTGCAGATTCTGGAGACGGATGCGAAAACGGTGGTGGTGGACAGCAACCATCCGCTCGCCGGCAAAGTCCTGCACCTGGAAGTCCTGCTGGTCTCGCTCAATTCGCCACCCGCCGAGACGGTCCCGCGACACGAAACGGGCAATGAGGGATAGCGGGCGACGAGGGATAGCGGGCGACGAGGGATAGCGGGCGACGAGAGGTAAAGCGAATCATTTCTGTCGCCGTGCTGAAACGCCCGCTTCGTCTCTGCGCTTCAGCTTGCATGAGCCCGTCAGCCAGGCGACGGGGGCAGGCCCTCGCATCGCCAAGTGTCGTCGGCTAGTCCGTGTACGGGCTGGAAGCCCGTGCCACGCCCCGCATCGTCAATCGCTTCGATGACAAATGTCGTCGAAGCGATGTCAGATTGCGCTAACCACCCATCTTGGTGGTAGTTTACGCAAACTGCCGATTTGTCACGCTTTGCGAGCGATGCCATCTATTCCTGGAGTGCTGGCATGGCGGTTGCTCTCTCTTGTGCAGCCAATGCAACGCGGCTTAGCGGGAGAATCATCATGCGGCGGGTCGGCATCCTCGTGGCGGTGGCGGTTTTGGGGGCGATGGTCGCTGCTGAGGCGAACGCCCAGATCATCGGACCGACCATCATTGGACCGAGCTTCGTGCCTGGCAACGCGGGGCTGCACAATCAATTGGCTCGCCGCGAGTTTCAGCGGGAAATGTTTCACGCCGCGGCGCACCGCCAGGGCTTGACGCCGCTGGAGCACGCGCGGCTCCACCGGATGCTCAACCGCGACCGGGCGCTGGATGCTCAGTTGCAAGACGATTTTTTCGGGCCATCGCTGCCGCCCGTGGTGTTCCTGCCGCCCGCCACTCGGGCGACGATCGACCCCTTCGGCGGCAGCGCTCAGGGCGGCAACTACTACTACTGGCTGAGCCGGGCGTACGCCCAGGGGCGCGTGTCGAAGACCGAGTACAACCGGCAGGTCTACGGCATCGGCCGCAAGTGATCGAGCGACCAACCGGACAGAGAAGAAGCGACAAGGCGAGGCCGGAATAGAGAAGCGGCTCGGAACAGCGAGGCAGACGGGAACGAGGAAGACGGGGAACGAGGCAGAGCGACAGAGATGAAGAGAGGGACAGAGAGGACGGAACAGAGAAGAGCGGAACAGAGAAGAGGTATTCCTAGCCCATCGGTCGGAGAGAGGCACTCGGAACGATGAGGCTGAGAGGAACAGAGCGGCAACAGCCGAGGCAACAGGGAACAGCGGAGCGGACAACGGGAACCGAGAAGGCATTCACGGAACCGCGGAGAAAGGCAAACGGGGGTCGTGCGGCAACGCACGACCCCCGTTGTTTTGCGCTTCGTCGCCTGGTTCCGTAGCCGAAGTCGCCAGACTTCGGGCCTCGTTGAATCCGTCGATTCGTCTGACTTCTTGGCGATTCTCCTGAACTCTGGCGATCTGAACTCTGGCGAGTTCAGCTACAGCGCCTACCGCGCCCGTCAAGCGATTGCCTAGCGGGCCGCCAGTTGCTCCGGCGCCACGAGCGACTTGAGAAACGCCAGCAGCTTGTGCTTGTCCGGCAGCGACAGGGCGTTGAACTTCTTGGTCGAGTCCTCGGCCTGCCCGGCGTGGAAGGCGACCGCTTGCTCCAGGGTCGTGGCCCGGCCGTCGTGCAGATATGGCCCCGAGTCGCGCACTCCCCACAGCGGCGGCGTGCGCCATTCCTGGGGGGTCGCCACCACGCTGGGCAGCCGCCCGGACGCTCTGACGATCTCCTCGGGCTTAGGCTGCGCGGGCGTGCTGGGCTGCGGATTGGGCTGGAAGATGCCGTACGACGAGCCGGCGTCGGTCAGGCCCGGCCCCATGTCGTGCAGCAGCAGGTCGGTATAGATGCCCTCCACGTCGCCCAGCTTGGGCGTGTGGCAGGTGGCGCAGCCCACCGTGGCGAAGAGCGTCTTGCCCGAGCTGATGAAGTCGGCGTGCTTGGGATGCTCGGCCT
>JBGQHD010000286.1:0-6544 GCA_041497795.1 Planctomycetia bacterium | reverse complement strand
CTGGCCAACGCCATTGTGCGGCTGCTCACCGACCCGGCCCGCATGAGCCGCTTCGGCCAAAACGCCCGGCGGCGCGTGGAAGAGCGTTATTCGCTGGACCGGATGGTCGAAGGCTACGAGCAGCTCATCGCCGGGCTGCATGCCATCAAGACGGCACGGCGGCGGTGATGGCAGCCTCGGCGGCGTCGCTGCTGTAACCGATCGGCCCGTCACTCCATCTATGAAGTGGGGCACGTTTCCAACGTGCCCAACACCAGCCCGACGCGCAAGCGAGGGAGAACCGCCATTCGCGGTGGCTTGCCGCGTTCTCCCTCGCTTGCGCGTCGGGCTAGTGAGCTGACATCCGCGTGTTCGGTTGTCGAGCGCGAAGGGCACCGATAGAATGCGCCGCGGGGCGGCGAGGCCGAACCAACGGCGGCAAACTTCGTAAAATACGCAGAGCGATCCCCCGCTGGCTGTGCATCATCCTACTCTCTCGTTCGCTGTGATTCTGGAGCCGACAATGGATCCCGTGCGATGGCTGCTCTTCGTCGCGGTGGCACTCGTGAGCCTGCCAGCGCTGGCCGCGGAGCCGATAGCGAGCGGTTCGCCGACGGCCGATGCGCCGGTGGCGATCCGTGCTTGGTTCACCGTCGAGGGCGGTGCCGGCGTCGTCTCCGTGCAAGCGACGCTGGCCCACGGCTTTCACACCTACTCGGTGACCGACGGCGCGAAAGCCCAGCGCACGGAAATCGCGTTGTCTCCGTCGGGGCAATATCGCCAGGCGGGAGCAATCCGCGCCACGACCGATCCGGAGCGGACTTACGATCCGCAGTCGCAGCAAACGGCCGAAAAACATCGCGGCGTCGTCACCTGGACCGTGCCGGTGCGCTTTGCCGCAGGAGTCGATCCGGCAAAGCTGTCCATTGCAGGGCATGTGAAACTCCAGGTGTGCAACGTCAACGTCTGTCAGCCGGTCGCCGAGAATTTTGACGCCGTGTACCGGACAACCGCCGCATCTCAGTCGCCGGCAGCGGAAGTCGCCTCCGACCAGTTCGGCAATGCCCAGTTCGCCAATGACCAGTTCCCCACCGGCCTGCAGGACGACAAGTTCGACGACATCCTGCCCGGCTTCGGCGGACGAACCGGCGGGGCCGGCGACAAGGTCAGCATCAAAGCCTCGGTCGAGCCGGCCGATAAGCCCACGCAACTGGTCATCGAGGCCACGATTAAGTCGGGCTGGCACATCTATTCGCTCACCCAGCCCAAGGGCGGCCAGCTCCCCACGAAGATCGACGTGAACCTGATCAACGCCGAACTCACTGGACCGTTCCGGACCGACCCGCCGCCCAAGAAGGTGTACAGCGACATCTTCAAGATCACCGCCGAAGAACACTCGGGGAAGGTCCGTTGGACGGTGCCGCTGAAGATCGCGGCGGCTGCGGAGTCGGAGGGATACAAGATCGACGGCACGGTTTCGATCCAAGCCTGCAATGAAGGGGCGTGCGTTTCCGAGGACCATCCGTTCGTTGCCTTCGATAGCACCAAGAAATCGGCCGCCAATGTGGGCGAGTATCGCGCCCCATCCAGCCACGTGACGATCCGCGGGTCCGTGGAACCTGGCACGGTTGCCCCGGGAGGTGCGGTGAAGTTGGTGCTTACGGCCGAGCCGCAAGGGGACTTTCATGTTTACCCAGTCACTGGCGAGCTGAAGACCGCGCGGCCGACCTTGATCGCCGTATCCAACAAGCCGCAGGGCTGGACGGTCGGTGAACCCCTTCCGAGCACGTCGCCGGTTTCCACGGGAGACGACCCGTACCACAAGGGGCCGGTCACTTGGACCGTGGAGATCAAAGTGCCGACAGGCGCGGCAGCCGGGCCGTACACTCTCGGGGGCGGCATCGCCTACATGGCGTGCCAGAGCGCCACGTTGTGCGAGTCACCCTCCGGGGCTCTCTATGAGGTGACGATCGACGTCGAGGGGAAGACCACGAACGACCGCCGCCCACTGCGGTTCTTTTCCAGCAAGTACGACGAAGTGAAGAAGCGAACACTCAGCGCTGCCAAGGCAGCCAGCATCGAGGCCTTGCGTCTACGCTGGCGGCCAGTCGTGGGCGAACTCATCGCCGCCACGGGGTCTCAATTGTATTCTCACGACGCCCTTGGCCGGTACAGTGCCGTAGAGCTGGAGAAGTTGCCCAAGACGGTCGATGCGGCCGCCGGCGGCAACTGGCTGTCGGTTCTCGCTTTCCTGGGAGCGGGCTTCCTCGGTGGGCTGATCCTGAACGTGATGCCCTGTGTGTTGCCGGTGATCGGGCTGAAGATCATGTCGTTCATGCAGCAGGGCGGCGAAAGCCGCGGCCGGGTGTTCCGCCTGAATGTTTGGTTTTCCTTGGGCTTGATCGCCGTGTTCCTGGTGCTGGCGGCGTTTGCCGTATTTGCGAAGCTGGGTTGGGGCGGCCAGTTCCAGGAGGCTTGGTTTACCATCGTCCTGGCGTGCGTCGTATTTGCCTTCGCACTGGCGCTGATTGGCGTTTGGGAGGTGCCGATTCCTGGCTTCATCGGCAGCGGGGCCGTGGGCGATCTGGCCGCCAAGGAAGGACCCGCCGGCGCGTTCAGCAAAGGCGCATTGACCACGGTCCTGGCGACGCCCTGCACGGGACCGTTTCTCGGACCGGCCCTGGCCTGGGCCGTCAACCAGCCCGCGCCCTTGGTGTTCGCCACCTTTGCGGCGGTGGGTCTAGGCATGGCCTCGCCGTACTTGCTCATCGGGGCGTTTCCCAAGCTGATCGCCTTCCTGCCCAAGCCGGGGGCGTGGATGGAGACCTTCAAGAAGCTGATGGGATTCATCCTGCTGGCCACCGTGGTGTGGCTGCTGAGTTTTGTGCCGGCGGCTGACGTCTTGCCCACGGTGACCGTGCTTTGCGGACTGGGTTTGGCTTTCTGGTGGATCGGCAGCACGCCGCTCACTGAGCCGGCCGGCAAACGGCTGCTCGCTTGGGGCCAGGCGGTCGCCATCATCGTCGGCGTCTCGTGGTTCTCCTTCGCCTGGTTCGACGAGGTGATGAAGGACCGTGCCGAGCGACGATTCAAATCCGACATGGTGAGCCAGCTCGTCAAGTTCGCGGCCGAACCTGAGAATTACCAAACGGAGCAGCGCCCACCCGGGCGGTACACGGTGATGGTGGACTTCACCGCCGACTGGTGCCTGACCTGTAAGACGAACGAGCAGTTCGTGCTCAGCACGAAGACGACCAAGGAGCTGATCAAGAAGAACAACGTCGTCTTTCTCGTGGCCGACATCACGACCGATCATCCCGAGGCGCAAGACCTGCTCAAGCGGCTGGGCAACGACGGCAAGACGATCCCCTGCTTGGCCATTTTCCCCGCGGACCACCCCAACCAGCCGATCGTACTCAACGGTCCGGTTACTCAAGGACAGGTCAGCAAGGCACTGGAGCAGGCGGGTCCATCAAACATTGACGGTGGGACGACGGCCATGCGGACTCCGTAGGGTAGGCATCTTGCCTGCCCGGAGTCGGCGTCTTGGTTCCGAGGCCGAACTCCAGCGCAGCCGGCAGGCTGGAAGCCTGCCCCACGGCCTTACGGCAATCGCGCGATCAAGTAATCATCGCCGCGCTGGATGATCTCCAGGGCGCCAACCGTTTGCTGCGCACGCCCGTCGAGGCGCTCTACGCCGGCCACGACGAGGTATCGGGCGCCCTGCTGGCGGCACTGCGCCAATCGCTCGGCCAAGTCGCTCTTCTCACACGACAAGGCCCAGCCGGGCCGGTCGCAGTAGTAGAGCAAATCGAGCGTCGTGCCGTGCAGCGTGGCCACCGGCTCATCCGGGGAGGTCAGTTCCCGCGCCGCGGCGGCGGCCGCCACGACCGAGCGATCTTCCTCCGGGGTGACGAAGGCCGGCTTCCAGGCCAATCGCAGCGCCAAGCAGGCGCCGGCGATCAGCACGATCACCGCCCAGCGCGGCGAAGGCTTGAAGCGCTCGGCGATCACCTGCCAACCCAGCCCGGCCAGCACGCACAGCGGCGGCAGGATCACCAGGTAGTAATAGTTCATCTCGTGGAACTTGCGCGGCATCACCACGACGAGCACGGCCATGCTCAGGAGCCACGCCCAGTGCCGACGGGCGCCGCAGTGAAACACTCCCACTGCGGCCAGCGCCAGCCCGATGGGCGTGAGAGCCATGCCGCCGAGGTCGCGGATCGCCTTGAGATAGAAGCCGCTCGTGCTGAGCAGTGGATGCGGAAAGCCGTGGGCATCGGCGCTGTGGCGCAATGAGTAGTAGATGGACGCGGCGTCCGGTCCGGCCGGATCGCTCAGTCGCCACACGTGGGCGAGCCACGCAGCGGCGGGCACGATGGCCGCGAGGAGTGCCAGCGCCGAAACGATGAGCGTCCCCCTTGTCATTCTCGTCACCCTTGTCGTTCCGAGCGCGACGTCGGTCATTCTGAGCGCAGCGAAGAATCTCCCGCGGCCGCGCCCGAGACCCTTCGCTTCGCTCAGGGTGACAGAGTTGCCGCGTACCAGCATCGCCGCCAGCGGCAGCAACAACACGAGCATGTAGATCTTCGTGAGCAGCAGCAGTGCCAGCGCCGCCGCCGCGCCGGCCAGCGCCGGCCAGCGCCGCTGCTCCAGCCACCTCGTCCAGCACCAGAGCGCTGCGAGCGTGAAGAAGACCAGCGACGGCTCGATCATGAAGCCTTGCCCGTAGATGATGCTCACGGGCGACAGAGCGAGCGCCACGGCGGCGGCCCAGGCGGCGGTCGAGCCGTGCCAGCGCCGCACGAGCAAGAACATTAGCGCGACCGACGCCGTGCTGAAGGCCACCGAGACCAGCCGGCCCCACACGTCGAGCGAGCCGCCCAGCAGCCGCCAACAGGCGCCCGCGGCGTACGAGCCCACGGGAATCTCCAGCAGGTGCAACGAACGCCGGCCATCGGCGAGGCAGTCCAGCGTCGGCAGCCACGCGGGCGCTCGGCCCAGGGCCCAGTTGCGGGCCAGCATGCCGTTCACCGCGTTTTTCGTGGCGAAGTTCCCCAGCAGCGGGCGGTTGAGGCCGGGCGACCGGATGGCGGCGGTCGCCGCCAGCAGAATCGCCAGGGCGACCAGCGAGCGGCGGCCCGCTCGTTGCCGCGCAGGCCGTGGTCGCGGCTCGGCCAGCGACGGCCGATCCTCGCGCTCGACTGCTGGCAAGCAAGCGGTAGCCAACGGAGGGTCGCGGAAGGGAGAAAAACGGCGGAAAGATTGCGGGTTAAGCCGACTCTTCGGCCGAATAATACCGCGTCGCGATCATACCGCGTCACGAAGCATGGCCCCAGACCGATTCGTGTGGGCGACTCGCTCCGCGAGCCGTAGCCTGACTCTCCGAGTCGGGCCGCCCGACTCGGAGAGTCAGGCTACGTCGGACGGCAACTCGCAGAGCGAGTTGCCCACATTCATCTTCCGCAGGTGTTTACATGCGTCTGGCCGGAATCGCCTTGGGCTGCCTGGTGTCCTTTTTCTCCACGGGCTGCTGCATGTGCGCGGCGCCGTACGACTACTGCGCCCCGACCTACACGGGCCAACGCGGCGAGGACTGCCGCCCGCACGCGCGGGTCAACTCCGCGTTCTCAGGCTGCGGCCCGGCGGGTTACGAGCCCACGATGGCCGACGACGAAGGCTCGTTTGAAATGGAGGACGGCGGCGAGCTGCCCGCCGCGGCCAGACCAGCGCCGCGGCCGATGCCCGGCACATACAGTGCGCTGCGCAACCCAAAGTAGCCATCTCGCTCCGCGAGATGTGTGGGCAACTCACACTGGGAATTGCATTCCAACTCGCAAAGCGGCCGGCCGCGCCAAGCCAAAGTTCATCTCGCGGAGCGAGATGGCTACTTTGATTTCGTCTCCGCCGGCAGCTTGTCCATCACGCGCAGCGCGAAGGCCTGCGACTCTTCGACCTGCGCCTCGACGCTTTGCCCAAGCACCTGGGTCGTCACCGTGCCGCGGACCACAAACCGCTCGGTGGCGCTAGCGAGCCGCGCGGTCTTGGGGTTCCACTGGATCGAGCCGGACGCCTGCTCGATCTTGAACGTGGCCGTGGTGATCTCAAACGGCAGATCGGCGCCCTTCTTCTCCGGCCCTTTGTAGTACAGATAGTGCGCGTAGTCGATGCGGTGTTCGCCGCTGCGTTCCCCGGCCGGAGTATAGACCGTCTTGCCGTACCACGACCCCATCGCGCCCCAGTCGTGGGTCAGCTTCCGCTCGAAGCGCTCGCCGCGCTTGAGCGGCGAAGGCGGCAGGAAGAACGAGAGCTGGGCCAGCTCTTTCCAGCCGTCGTCGTCCATCACGGAGCTGAGCAGGAACCCCTCGCCCCCCAGTCCGTCGGCCTTCACGACCTTGCGGGTGTCCTTCGGCCCGGCGAACTTCACGATCTCATTGTCCTTGCCGAGCGTGTAGCGGAGTTCCTGACCGCGCATGGTCCGCAGCGATTCCTCGAACGCCGCCCGCGACAGGTTCTCGCTCTTTTCCAGCTTGGTTTCGTAGATCACCTGCTTGACCTCGAGGGT
>JBGQHD010000285.1:0-6569 GCA_041497795.1 Planctomycetia bacterium | reverse complement strand
TTTTGTGTTTGCCTTCTTGGGGGGGGGGTTTCTTTTTTTACCGCATACTGGCGGGGGGCCCCCGTCCACCCCCCCCCGCCCCCCAAACCCCCCCCCCCCCACCCCGTTACTTTGACCCAGACCATTGAGCTGGTGAAGCAGCACACGCGGCAGCTCGCCAAGCGACAATTGACCTGGTTCCGCAGCCTGAGCGAATGCCGAACGGTCCCGGTTATCGAGCCAATGGACGCGGGCACGGTGGCCAGCCACATCCTTGCCCAAGGGTATCTGCAGGGCGAATGATGCGCGTCGTGGCGACGCGTCGTGGCGCACGCGGCTCGCGTGCGTGGCGGGATTTGCACGCGAGCCGCGTGCACCACGCTCACAAGCCGGCCAGAAACTCGCCCATTTCGCGCTCCGCGTGGCCGTCCCCCTGGCGGCGGGCGGCGGCGATGCCGGTCGTGAGCACTTCGCGGGCTTCGTCGATGCGGGAAAGTCTCGTGAGCTGCTGTCCGGCCATGAAGAACGCCGGCACGTAGGGCGTGGCGTCGGCCGCCAAGCCGCGCAGCAGCTCCAGGCTGCGCTCGTGCTGGCTTTCTTTCTCCAGCTCCATCGCCAGGCTGTAGCGGAGGAACTGGTCCTGCGGCTCGGCGGCCAGCATGGCCTCCAGGCGCTCGCGGCGGGTCGGCATGGCGGGTTCTCCCTTCGACCGCCATTGTGCGAGAGAACGAGCCGCCGGGGTAGAGGCAGAAGCCTTCTTCGTTCGATGTTGGACGTTGGGCGTTCAACGTTGGACGTTCAAACTGACGGCTCGCGTTGCGAAGACGAACATCGAACGTCCAACGTCCAACATCGAACCAGAAAGCGACTGCCAATCCCGAGCGCGCGGTTAGCCGCCTACCCCGCCAGGCGGCTGATGCGGTTCATCGGCAGGATCGCCTCTTCGCGCGACGCCTTGTAGCGATACTGCATGACGTAAGCGTCCTCGGGCGTGTCGTCGTAGAACGAGCGCAGCACCGAGACGGCGCGGAAGCCGGCCTTGCGGAAGAAGAGCTGGGCCGCGAGGTTGGTCTCGCGGACCTCCAGCAGGATCCGCGTGCGGCGCTGGTGCGAGAGCTTGCTGACCAGCTTGCCGGCCATCTGCGTGCCGATGCCGCGGCGCTGCCAATCGGCCGCCACGGCGAAGTTCAAGAGGTGCAGCCGCGTCTTGTGCAGTTCGTAGACCATGAAGCCGACGATCTTGTCCTCGACCTCGGCTACCATGCCGATGCAGTTCCGCTGCCGCAAACAGCGGATGAAGTCCTCCTCGGACCAGGGGAACTCGAAGCTCTGCTGCTCGATGCCCAAGACGTGGGGCATGTCCCGGCGAATCATCCAGCGGATGTGGACGGGAACGCCGACTGAAGCTTCATGGCCCATCGTGGCCTCCTGCCTGTAGGCCGATCCCCGTGGCGAGGGCCGCGGAGGATCCGATTCGTGTGGCACCCGCTCGCCGTGCGCCGCCCGGATATCCCTTCCCGCGGCGGCACAAAACATCACGTTTCGTGCATCACTTTGGCGCACCACTTTTGCTCATCGGTCCAAGAAAACCCGCCCTTGAACCGCGCGCGACCACGGTAGCAAAACCGGCCTAAACCGCCAATACGAGAACGCTGGAAGTGACAAGGTGACCGGGTGACAAGGTGAGCGGTGATAAGGTGACCAGGGTGACAGGGGCGTAAGCTTATGCTCTCTCACCCCTCACCTTGTCACCCTGTCGCTGCTAGCAGTCCTACTTCGCCGGCCAGGGTTTTCCCGTGAACACCAGCTTCGTGGTCGCGCTGCTGGTCCGCACCTCGACCGAGTGGTTGGCCGCGTCGGGAAAGACCTGAAGCTGGCTCCCGGTCAGCGGGCTGATCTCCTCGAATACCGCTCGGCCGTCGCGCTTGTCCAGGCAGGTCACCTTGGTCTCGTAGCGCCGGGGGGCGTTCTCCCCCTGGTAATAAAGGCGCTCGGCCAGCACCAGGATCGGCCAATGCGGCGACTGGCCGAAGTCGAGCCCCCGCTGGTCGATCGTCGTCTGCCACTTCAGTGCGCCGCTCGCCTGGTCGAAGCCGTAGAGCGTGCCGGAAACGATTTCCGCCTGCCCGCCCAGCGAGAGGGGATAAACGATCTTCTCCGCGGGCTTGCCGGCGGCGGCCGGCGGGGCCGGCAGCGATTGCTTGGCCAACAGCAAATAGCGGTCGGGCGAGCGCAACACGTGAATATCCAGCAGGTTCGCCGGCGGCTTCAGCCGGGTGCTGACGCGGGGCGCTCCATCCGCCAGCGATAGCACCGTGAAATTGCCCTGCGGGTCGAGCACGGCCGCTTCGTCGAGGCCGATGCGAGAGAGCTTGCTGCCGGCAGGGAACTCGCGCGTCCAGACGTTCCGCCGCCGCCAGGGATCGAGCAGCCGCAGCGTCTGCCGCTCGTCGCCGCCCGTCCAGGTGACCACGTGGCGGCCCAGCACGGCCAGCCGATCGCGCTTGTCGGGCACTTCGCAGCGGCCCAGCTCTTGCCCGTCCGTGGCGCGGAGCACCTGGGCCGTGGTGCCGTCGCGAGGCAGGGCCAGAACCACCTCGCCGTCCCCCAGCAGCTCGCAGCCCCGCGGTACGTCGTGCCGCGACCAGAGCACGTCGCCCGTGAGCGGATCGACCGCCGTCAACGCTCGCAAGCTCTGATAGCACAGCCATTGTCCCGTGAGGGGGCCGATCTCGGCGACCGGGCGGCCCAGGGCATCGGTCGACGCGAACACCGGCGCGCCGCCCCCGGCGAAGATCACCATCTGCTGGGCGTAGCCAGGGCCGCCGTCCAGACCGGGGAACCTGGTCGTCAGGTCCTTGCTCCAAAGCATGCCGGGCCGTTTGCCGGCGGCCGCCAGCGTGTCGATGGCAAGCACGCGGTTCCCTTGCCACACGCACAGCAGGTGCCCGTCCAGCTTCGCACGCAGCGTCTGCGGCGAGACGGCGCCGCCGTCGGGCGGCTTCAGTTCCACGCTCCAGCGCTCGTTGCCGCCCGAATCGCGGGCGATGATCTTCTGCGGCGACACGCCGGCGGTGACCTCCAGCCGCAGCTCATCGAAGAGAGGGTTGCGGGCGGCCGCGAGGTTCAGCGGCCAGGCCGTCTGTGCGACGCGCGTCGCCTGGCCAGACGTGGTTTGCTTCTCCACCATACCCTGCGGCCACGCCCCCGCCGCGCTCAGCACGCGCCGCACAGGAGAATCGGCAGGCAATTCGTCGAAGAGCTGCCGTCCCGTTTTGCCGGCCAGGCAGACCGCGCCGGCGAGTTCTCCGCTCAGCCGGTGATAGAGCACGGCCGCTTCTTCCGGCCGGCCTTGAGCGGCCATCATCCGCGCCAGCCCCACCGTGGCGGCGCGCGACCGCTCCGCGTCGGGGCCGGCCTGGGTCTCGAACAGCAGACGCTCCACGTCGAGTGGATGCACGCTGCTATCGAGCAGCTTGCCGGTGGCCACGTCGCAGTATTGTGCCAGCAGCGCGTCGCGCGCCGCGGCAGCGCGCGGATGGTCGCCGAAGACGCCGAGCCATTGCCGCAGCGCCTGCGTGTTCTTGCTCTCGATGGCCTTCGCCAGTCGGTCGGCGATTCGCCGATCGACTTCGGCTTGCTCCGCGGGCGTGCAGGCGGCCATCAGGTCCGTCAGTTGGCCTCGCAGCCAAACGTCGCGAGTCGTGTAAAGAGCGGCGCTGGCGGGCTGAAGCTCGTGGGACACGCGGCTCGCGTGTCCGCCGGCTGGCACGCGAGCCGCGTGCGCCACTTGGCCGGCCAATTTCACGAAGGCCTCGAACGCATCGAGCCGTTCGCCGGCCCGCCGCAAACCAACGGCCGTGGCCCGCAGGTATGCCGATTCCTGGCCAACCTCCGTGAACACGGTGGCCAGATCGACGGCCGCCTGCCGGTGGGTGGGAAAATCCGCTTCCACGGCTTGCAGCACCGCGTCGCATAAGGATGCCCGCGCGGCGTCGTCCTTCCGCAGCTCGAGCGAACGGCGAAGCTGGGCGATGGCCTCGGCGTAGTCGCCGCGCGCCAGCAACATCCGGCCGTACTCGGCCAGCGCCGGCGGATCGTTCGGCTGTCTTCCGACCGCCAGCGCGGCCGCGCCGATCGCGCCGTCGAGGCGGGGGAAGGACTCGATCCCCTCCGCGCCTTGCGAGATCACCTGGTTCTTGGCGCAGACGAGGTTTCCCGGCACGCGGCCGTCCGGCGATTTCGCGCGGTGCAGCAGCCGCCCGGCGGCCGGATCGACGACCGCCACCTCGGCCGAAGCCAGCGGCAGATAATATCGGCCTTCGGACAAGTAGCCGCGGCCGCTGGGCGCCGCGCCGGCCGGCAGCGGCAGCGCATCCCAGGCGGGCTTGCCGTCGGCCATTTTCAAACCGCGGAGCGCCGAGCGTCCGACGAGCAGGGCTACGTCGCCGGTGACCGTAGCAGGCACACTCCGTGTGCCGTCCACGGCACGCGGAGCGTGCCTGCTACTTTGATCGGTCACGGCGGCGACGTACTGCGAGTCCCATCGCGGCGCTTCCCACAGCAGCCGGCCGCTGCGCAGATCGAGGCACAGCAGCCGGTCGTTCTCTCGCGGCGTGACGAGCACGCGGTCGCCGGCGATCGTCACGGAGCAGTCGGCCCAGCGGTCGTCGCGCCGCAGGGCATCGTCCACGGCGCCGGCCGATGGCGCGAGACCGAAAATGAACGCATTGCCGTTCGGCCGGCCAGCCTCCTCCAAACGCATCGGCCGGTAGCTCCAGAGGATGCCGCCCGAGCCCACGTCCACCGCGGTGAAGCTGTTCCACGACGTGGGGCAGACCATCACGCCGCCGGCGTAGGCAGGACTGGCCCCCGACAGCCGGCGCGACGGCCGCCCGGGGAGCATTTGCGTGTATCCGCCGAATTGCCGAGCGGTCGCATCCGGCGGATCGAGGACCGCCAGGGGGAACCGCTCGAGCAGCTTGCCACCCGTGGGATCGAGCGCGAGCAGGCAAATCCGCCCGTCGGCCTCGGCCATCGCGTAGAGCTTGCCGGCCAACGGCAGCGGCGGCCCCAGAAAATACGCGCCCGCCAGGTCGAGCTGGAAGTCGCCCCGCGGCCCGCCGATCTCCCAGCAGAACTTGCCGGTGCGGAGGTCGTAGGCGGTCAGGCGATTGTTCTCGCCCGGCCAGCCGGCATCGAGCCGGCGTGAGCCGTCGGGCCGCACGACCATGCGTTCCGCCGACAGTCCGTGGACGAGCCCGACGTCTTCGACCAGGTAGGCATAGCGCCCGTCGCCGGCCAGGGTGCCGTAGGTGAGGTCGTTCCACACGCGCTCATCCAGGCCGCGGAGAATCGCGCTCGCGTCGGCCGGCTGCCCGCCGCTGGTGGCCATGAGGTCGTCCACCGCGTCGGTCAGCGGCACGCGCCACCGCACCTCGCCGGAATTGCCGTCGAGTGCCAGCAGCTCGCCGGTGGTCCGCGCCAACACCGCATCGCCCACGGCCAGCGGATGCCCGGTGGGCAATACCGACATACGTTCCTGCCGATAGGCGTTGGCCAGCGAAGCGATCGCGTCGCGCACGGCCTGCGTTCTGGCCGTTTCTGCCCGCCAGCGGCTGCGCAGCCACGGGGCCTGGCCGTCGGCCGCCGCATTTCGCCGGGCATCGCCACGGAAGAGGGCCCAATCGCCCGGTTGCGGCGCGGAAACCTGCTGTGTCGGCGTGACGTCGCTCAGCACCGCCAGCACGCCCTCTATATTATCGAGAGGAGGCATCCGCCGGCCGGCGAACTCCAGATCGAGCGCGTCGCGCGGGGCCTTCGTCTCCCGCAACGCGGCGCGGGCTTCCTGCGGCATGCCGGCCCACAGCCAGGCGTGGGCGATGCGCAGCGAGAGGAGTGGCTCGAAACGCCGGTCGTGATCGTGCTCCCGGAGCGCCGAGAAGACCATCGCGGCGGCCAACGGCCGGCCGCTATCCAGCAGGTGCTCGCCCACCAGCAGGGCGGCCTCCTGACCGGCGGCCGAGGCCAGGTAACGCCGGGCCACTTGCTGCAGCCGGGCCGCCTCGCCGGCGGCCA
Source organism: Planctomycetia bacterium (assembly GCA_041497795.1). Lineage (GTDB taxonomy): Bacteria > Planctomycetota > Planctomycetia > Pirellulales > S012-138 > JBGQHD01. Next base: position 512 of record JBGQHD010000285.1, on the reverse strand, counting down.
CGGCATCCTCGAGTTCGCGCCGGGCCTGGCTGCCGATCAACAGCTCGTACGCGCCGCGTCCCTCCTCGGGCAACAGTCCCAGCAGCCGCTCCGCCTCGAGCCGCAGGCTGAGATAGAGTGGGCGGCCAACCTCCGGCTGAAACGATCGGTCGCCCGCCTGAGCGAGGACCGCGTCGAGCACCCGCAGCGCCGGCGTGAACTGCCTTTCCTCGATCAACTGCCGTGCGCGGGCCAGTCGCTGGCCCGCTTCGCGGTCGGTCACGTAGAACGGCAACTCGCCTTGCGGCTTGGCGTCGGCCTTCTCGGCGCCGGCAACCATCACGATGCCCGGCCCGGCGAAGAAAACCCCGCCGCCCACGACGGCGCCGCGCATCGCCCCTTGGGCAGCCTTGTCCGTCTTGGTCTCCGCCCGCTTGGTCACGTCCAACGGGTTCTTGGCGACCCACTCGCGCCATTTCTTCAAGGCGGTCTCGCGGGCTTCGTCGGTGGGGAACTGGACCTGTCCGTAATTG
>JBGQHD010000284.1:0-6570 GCA_041497795.1 Planctomycetia bacterium | reverse complement strand
TGGATTATCCCATCCGCAACATCGCGCCAATTCGCTGGCCCTGGGACGCGCGGGACGACCTGGCGAAGACGGCCAACACCGCCGCGGAGTTGGTCGGCCTGCCGCATCGGCTGACTGGCGACGACATCGACCTGAGCGAAGACTACATCGGCCCGGCTTACGGCACGGCGTCCGCGGCGGGGGACGAAGCGCTGAACCTTTTGGCACGCAACGAAGGAATTCTGCTCGACCCGATCTACACGGCCAAGGCGATGGCGGCGCTCATCGACGACGCGCGGCAAGGGCGGCTGGAGCCCGGTCGCTCCGTCGTCTTCATCCACACTGGCGGCACGCCGGCGCTGTTCGCCTATCGCGACGCGATGGTCGCCGCCGCACGCGTGGGGCACGTTTCCAACGTGCCCGGTCGCGTGTTACCCTGAGCGCAGCGAAGGGTCTCAACCGACGCCGCGGGAGATTCTTCGCTGCGCTCAGAATAACAATGGCGCTCAGAATGGCAGGCGATCGTCCATGTTCTTCTCCTTCGACGGCATCGACGGCGTCGGCAAGTCCACGCAGGCCCGACTGTTTGCCGCTTGGCTGCGCGAGCAGGGCCGCGAGGTCGTCGAATGCCGCGATCCGGGCAGCACGACCGTGGGCGAGAAGGTCCGCGGCATCTTGCTCGACACGCGCTCCACCATTTCGCTGCGGGCCGAGGCGCTGCTCTACATGGCGGCCAGGGCCCAGATGGTCGAAGAGATCATTCGACCAGCCCTGGAGGCCGGCCAAGTCGTCGTCAGCGACCGCTACCTGCTCTCGAACGTCGTCTATCAAGGCCACGCCGGCGGCCTCGACGTGGAGCTGCTCTGGCGGCTGGGCGAGATCGCCACGGCGGGCGTGCGGCCGGACCTGACCTTCGTGCTCGACCTGGAGATCGCCGAGGCCGACGCCAGGCTCAACCGGCAGCTCGACCGCATGGAGCAGAAGGGGAGCGATTATCGCCAGCGGCTGCGGCAGGGCTTTCTGGCCGAAGCCGCCCGGCCGGAGCGCCGCATCGCGGTCATCTCGGCCGCGGGAACAGTCGAAGTGGTGCAGGCCCGCATTCGAGACGCGGCATGCAAAACACCCCGGCTGCTCTGAAGCAGCCGGGGTACTTTCACGGTCACCCTTCACACGTCGGGCTTCTCGCCGGTTACGCCTGCACTTCCAGCAGCCGGCAGGCTTCCTCATAACCCGGCGCGCGGAAGCCGGCCTTGTCGGCTCGGTCGTAGCCGTAGCAACTGGCGACCACGCGGGCCAGGGCCACGAGCTGCCGCGAGCGGAACGCCGGCCGCATGGTCGCGTACTCTTCCGTAACGGTGTGATAGTACTTCTCGGCGTGCAGCCGGCCGTCTTCGCTGATCGAGTACCGCAGCATGAGGTCGAAGACGGGGCGTACCGCATGACCCTGCTCGATGTAGATGGCGATCGCCGCGGCCGCGCGCCCCTGATCGTTGTGACGGATCGCGTCCTCGGTTTCGGCCAGCAGACTCTTGGCATCGGTCGTCTTGATGGCCTTGCGATGGTCTGCCAACGGATAGGCCGGCGACTTGAACGAACCATAGGCGCCGTACATGCCCGTGTGGTAGGCACCGACAATCAGCCCCGTGATGGCCGATGGACCCTTGAGTACGCGGGCCATGTTGCGCCAGGCGTTCATGGCATCGGAGCCGTGGACGCCGAGCGAATCGCCGTGCGTCCGGCCCTTGCTGGCGGGCTGACAGAGCACGAGCTGATTGGCGGCCAGCGAGATGGCCTCGCCGACGGCCTCGGGATCGATCCCTTCGGCCAACGCCGCGGCCACGGTTTCAGCCGCCCGGTCGGCTCCCTGACCGTAGATCGTCGCGCACGTCGCCTCGATCCACTTGTCATCCATTTGCCGCTTGCCGAGTTGCCGGCCAGCCAGCTTGTATTGATCGACCAGCTTGGGCATCAGCTTGCGGATCGGCGACTCCGCGTTCTTGTTCTTGACGCGCTCCTGGTCGTGATGAGCGCACAGCCGCACGCTTTGCCGCAGCAGCGTGTGGGCGTGCTCTTGGCCCACGAGCTTGATCAGGGAGTAGGCGCGGTGGGCCATCACGAAGCGGTGCACGTTCATGTCGTCTTGCACCATGTGGTGCAGCACCTCGAACATGGCTTCGGGGCTTTGATCTGCCGTGGAGGCGAAGATGGCATCGGCCTCGTCGATCTTGCCCTGGCGGGAGGCCTCGCGAAGCGCCAGCCCCGTTTCGGTGCTGGCGAGCTTCTTAGACGCCTCGATGGGGTGCAGCGTGATGTGCTTGGCGCCCCCTTCTTTCTGGATTTGGTCGGCGTTGCGATAGAGCACCTTGAGCACGGGCAGCGCCGCACGCTCTGCGGACAACTGCTTCGTCATCTGGTACGCCGGCGCGAACGCCATGGCCGTGTGGAAGCCGACGTAGTCCTGGCCGCCGAACGCTTCCGCATTCGCCAGGGCACCGGCCGCAACCAGTTGTTGCAGGTTCGTGCCGCCGTCCTTCAGCTTCTTGACCAGGATCGGCTGCAGCTTGTCAGGGGGCGTTTCTTGGATCACCCGGACCAGCGGCCGCAGCGAGCCGAAGTTGAGCGACTCGGCCCCCTCCTTGGCAAACGCCGAAGAGAAGCCCATGTCCGACGCCAGGGAAGCCCCCAGCCCCGCCACGACCATCCCGCTGCCGAGATCTTCCAAGAACTGACGACGATTGCGGTTCGCTACGACGGTACTCATGGGCGGCTCCTCGCTCGAGAGAGAGACTATGGGGAAACCAGTAGGGCAGTCTAGATAACGCCCGCGCGTTACACCTCGCGGGCGGCGACGCCATCGTCGTCCGCAACTATTTGTTGGCAAGAGACTTAGAACGCATTGTCTCCCGTGGATCAACGCTTGCGATTTAGCGACGGCGCACCCGCCGCGCGTTTGTGCAGCGGCCACTCATCGTACTCGCTTACGAAGGTCCACCGCTGCACGGGAAGTCCGAGCGGTAATGGATTGCGCTCAATGTAGCGGATCGTCCGGCGGATGTCGTCCGGCGTTTCAAGGAAGACTCTCCATCCGGTCCCCGAAGTCCAAACCGGATGATCCGGCGTGCGATGTCCAGTTGCGCAGAGCCGCGTTCGACTCACGTCTTTGAGCTTCTGCATCATCGCTTCGGCCAGATGCTTGTGCTTGCGCATCAGGATTTGCACGTGATCCGGCATCATCGCGCCGGAATAGCAAGTGTACCGCTCGCCGGCGATCACTTCCTCGAACGCCGTAGCGATCTCCTCAACTTCCGCAGCATCGAATTGCAGCAACGGATGCTGCAGGACCGCTGTCGCTTGTTCGCGAAAACGCTGCACAACGCGTCCCATCGGTTGCACGCGTTTGCGGCCGAAATGCAGCTCCCCCAGTTCAGCGATTACGTCGTTGCGAACGATCCGCGAGTGACTGCCCCGCGGGTCGTTCGGGAGCCAATAACCGTAGACTGTCCAGATCAAGTGGTGCGCGATGACCATCGTTCTCTCGCTAACCGCAAGCGTGGGTCTCACGCAAGTGCATGGAATGAGAGCTCGCGCTGAACGCGGCGCTATCCATCCGCGCTCGCAACTCGTCAGCGCCCAGCGGTTCGATCGTGGTCCATTCGTTGTCGTCGTCGGATTCTCGACCGCCCGCCAACCATTGTTCGTGCCAGGGTGGAAACGAGCGCGGGTTGTTCGGCATGCCGCGCAAGATGAGGGGCGAGAGGATCTTGGCCGGATTCATGTCCTCAAGATCAGACGCGGTCTTGCGCCGATGGCCCAGCACCTTCTCGTGCCAGGCTGGCTCGGCCGTCGCGCGTTGGGTCCGCCGCCACGCCAATCGCAGCCAAATGCGGCAGGCCGCGAGGATCACGGCGAACAGGACGAGCGCCAAGGTTGAAGCGGAAAGCATCGGACCAACTCGCATCGGTCGCTGGACCATTCAGCTCAGTCTAATCTAGTCCAGCTCTTTCATATACACGTTCGCGAACTCCACCGCGTCGCCGTGGTGCTGCAGCGCGAGCTTGCCGCGCTTGGGAACGTCCGGGAGTTGAGCGTTCTCGATCACCGTTTGCCCGTTGAGCACGACTGTCAGCCGGTCGCCCTTCATCGTGATCTCGAAGCGGTTCCATTCACCTAGCGGTTTGTCGGCCTTGACCTTGGGGGTGACGCCGGCGCGGACCTCGGCCGGCTGGGACTTGTCCGTGCGGTAGCCGTAGACCTCGCCCGAGCCGACGGGCCAGCACCAGATGTTGACCTGGCTCTTGTCGTTGCCGCGCAGGTAGATGCCGCTGTCGCCGGCGTCGTCCACTTCCACCTCTTTCTGCTTGCCGGCGTCGTCGGTGGCGTAGTCGCCGCTGGGCAGGATGACCGGCCGCTTCATTTTCTTGGGCTTGCCCGGCAGCCGCCAATCGCACAGCACCGTGAAGTCGCCGTACTCCTTCTTGGTCCACAGGTCTTTGTCCTTGGCTTCGCTCTTGCCGTCGTACTTCAGCACCCAGTCGGCACCCTGCCAGTGCCCCTTGTGGCCGGCTTCCTCGACCCAGGCGCCCAGGTCCGTATTGCCGTACAGCGGCACGAAGCCGTCGCCGAGCCGGGCGATCTCCTCGGGCTTGGGCTTCGTCGAGGGCAGCTCCTTGATGCGGATGTTGCGGAAGTGGCACTCGCTCCCCTCGGCTTCGAGAGCCAGGTAGCCCTTCCGCGGGTTGCACTTGCTGACGCCGGAGACGACCTTGCCGTTGACGGCCAGCTCGATGCGGCCGTCCTTGGCTTCGATGCGATAGTGGTTCCACTCGCCGGCCCCCTTGGCGCGGGACTCGCTCGGGATGCACCGCTCCCAGCCCAGCGGGTGCGGGCGGTCGGGCGTGCACTTGGCCCCCCAGATGCTGAAGATGTCGCCGTGGCTGCTGGCCGTGACGCCGCCGGTCTTCTTGTCCTTCCACTCCAGGTTCACCAGCACCTGCACCTCGATGCCGCGGGCGAAGTAGCCCTGGGTGACGGCCGGGGTCGGCTCGGCCCACACGAAGATGCCGGAGTTGCCGACGGCGTCGGCCTTCGGGGGCATGTGCCGCCATTCCAGCTCCAGCACGAAGTTCTCGTACTGCTTGGCCGAGCGGAGGAAGCCGATTGGCTTGCCGGCGGTGACGATCATGCCGTCCCGCACGCTCCAGGTGTCTTTGCGGTCGTTGACGTGCACCCAACCTTCGAGGTCTTTGCCGTTGAAGAGGGGAGTGAATCCCTCTTCGGCTTTTGCCGGCGGGGGGGCAACAGCCAGGATCAAGGCGATGACGGCGAGCGTGGCAAAGCGCGTGAATCTCATGGCGATGACTCGTGGTGGAGTGAACGAAGCGGCGTGGATAACGACGCTATTTAAGCACAAGCAGCGGCCCATTGCAGCGAAAAACCCGCGCGATCCACAAACCAGCGGAGCGACGAACTGCCGCACGCCGCGGGAACGCCGGCGCAACAGGTCTCCGGCCGGAACCCTTCGCGCAGGGTGAACGCTCGGTGCAGTTCGCCCCGGTTTGCGACGATGAAGAGACAGGCGAACCGTGCCCTGCCATCGCCGACGATGGCGGCCGGCCGTCTCGACAAACCCACTTTTCTTCCGGAGTCACGGATGCTGCGCGCGGCCGTTTGGGAAGTCTTTGAGTGGCTGTTTATTCTTGCCGTGCTGATCGGGGCGGTCGTGGGCGTGGCGATCTACACCACCGCCTGGCTGATGCTGCTGCCGGCGCGTCTGGCCCTGGCCCCGCGCGGTCACTGCGGCGAGATTCAACCCTTGCAGGATTGACCCCTGACTCCTGACCCCTGCCCCCTGACTCCTGGCTTCGCCGCTTCATCCACGATCCGTTGCATGGCATCCTCGTAGCTGATTTCAGCCCGCTGGAGCGCCGCCGCGTAGCCTGCGTCGGGGCTGAGACAGGGGTTCGTGTTGATCTCCAAGATCCAGGGCTGTCCGGCGCCGTCCACGCGAAAGTCCACGCGCACGTAGCCGCGGAGATCGAAGACCTCCCAGCAGCGCCGGGCCAGCTCGGTGAGACGCTGCAAGAGCGGCCCATCTTCGGGCGGGAAGTCGAACCGCCGCGGCGTTTGATGGAACTCGAAGGAGGCGTCGTCCCACTTGGCCTCGTAGCCGACGATCTGCGGCTTGCCGGTGGGGAAAGCCGAAAAATCGATCTCCGCCGGCGGCAAGACCTGCGGTGGGACGGATTGAAAATCCGTCCTACAACCTCCCGTCAGCAGCGACAGGTTGAACTCGCGTCCCTCGATGAACTGCTCGGCGAAGCACTCACGGCCCAGCCGCGCGGCCTGCTCCTCGACGTGGCGCCGCAGCTCCTCGGCACCGGCGACTTCGACGATCGAGTCGTCGCGCAGCCCGAACGAGCCGTGTTCCCAGACCGCCTTGATGATGAACCGCCCGGCGACAAAGGGGTCGGGAGTCGATTTGGTGACGAAAACGGGCGGGTCGCTGGGGAGGGGGTATCCGGCAAGCAAAAGACTCCCGCCCCCCTACCACGGGGGGGGGGGCAACCCGGCCAGGTGCCTGCGCGGCGTTGC
>JBGQHD010000283.1:0-6572 GCA_041497795.1 Planctomycetia bacterium | reverse complement strand
GGGATGGCGTTGATCCAGCAGCCGGGGCGGATGCCGCCGAAGTTCTGCGTGCCTTCGCTCGAGGCCGAGAGGTCGAAGTAGCCCAGCGTCGCCGAGCGGTAGAAGAGCATGCTCTCGCAGCCGGCGAGCTGCCCGCAGCCGTACGACTTGCCGGTGAGGGCGAACTCTCGCGGCTCGCCGGAGAGCAAGTCCCACGCCCCGCCGTGGGCCAGCACCTGGGCGTCGTTGATGACGGGGCGCGTCTGGTACTTGGCTTCCTTGTCCCACAGGCGGCGGCCGTCGGAGGCGCGGAATGCGGCCAGCCGGCCGCCTTGCTCGGAGGGGAGCTTGAATCGTGTCGGCTGGTAGCTCATCACCAGCGCGTCGTGCTTCGTGGAGAGCGCCAGCACCGTGCCGTAGACGTTCTCTTCCTGCCGCCACACTTCGCGGCCGGTGCGAAGGTCCAGCGCGATGAGTGTGCCCGACGCGTGCTCGGCGGTCGGCGGGGCCTTCTCGCCGCGGCGGCGGAGCCGGTCCGACTCCGCCTGTGGACGATCAATCAGGTAAAGGCGGCCGCCGCCGATGGCGATCGCGTTGTGCCGGATCGAGTGCTTCGCCCGGTAGGTCCAGCGCGGCTCGCCGGTCTTGGCGTCCAGCGCGAAGAGCGTGGTCGATTCGGTGAACAGCTCGCTCATGTCGGCCGGCTGCCAAGTGTGCGTGACGACGTGCTTCTCGTCCACCAGCGAGCCGACGAGCACGCCCGCCTCGCAGGCCAGGTAGCCCCAGCGGCCCGGCTTGCCGTCGGCCTGCTTGGGCGCGGGAAACTCGGCCAGCTTCTTGCCGTCGGCCGCGGCGATCCGCAGGCAGCGGTCGGGCACGGCCACGTACAGGCTGTCGTCCGCCGCGCACAGGTTGCTGCCGGTGCCCGACGTGCCCATCAGGTGGTCGGCGTTATAGGGCTTCAGCACGGCGGGCAGCGGATACTCCCACAGCGTGCGGCCGTTGTAGGCGTCGGCCGCTCGGAGAGAGTTCATCCCCTCGTGGAACACGCGGCCATCGAGGAAGAGGGGCGCCGGGGCCCGCCCGTGCCGCTGCGGCACCTCGAAATCGGCGTCGCGGTACCAGAGGATCCGCAGGCGGCCCTTGAGCAGCTTGTCGTCCGAGCAGCTCGTGTTGGCCGCGTTGGCGTACTGATGGGTCCACGCGCCCGCTCCGGCCAGCGGGCCGCGCGTCGCAGTCTTCATCGCGCCGGGCTTGCCGAAGCAGGCCACGCCGCCGGACGGCCGCTGAAGCCGCTCGGCTTCGTGCGACGGAGCGACGATCGGCCCGGCGATCACCGAGCGGGCCGAGACGATTAGATTGGCGAAGTGATTGGGATACGGCGTCTTCTCCGGCGAGGCCTGGTGTACAGTCACGCGCACGCCGTACAGCCCGGCGGCCGAGAGCTTGGCCCGGGCGGCGGCGACGTTCTTCTCGTCGGCGTCCACCGCGTAGATTTGCAGCTTTGTGCGACGGGCCAACTCGTAGGCCAGCGCCCCGTCGCTGCAGGCCAGATCGACGCAGTAGCCCTCGGCGATGCCCGACTGCTTGACGATCTCGGCCGCGGCCTCGGCGTAGCGGGCATTCTCGCCGTAAGGCGAAACCGGACTAGCGGTCCGTACCACTTGGCTGAGCTCGTTGCCCGGCGCGGCAAGGCAATAGATCGTGCCGCGGTCGGTGCTGACGTAGAGGCTCTTGTCGGCAACTGCCAGGCCATGTGCGGCGCCATCCACCTTGATCGTCTGGCGCGGCTCCTTCTTCTCCAGATCGATCAACGTCACCGAATCGTCGCCGCCGACCACGGCCGTCTTGCCGGCAACGACGAGGGCGTGGGGCACGTTTCCAACGTGCCCGGCCGTTGTAGCAGGCACACTCCGTGTGCCGTCTACGGCACGCGGAGCGTGCCTACTACTCTGTTCCGCTTGCGGCTCGTCGGCCTCCTTGGCACGTTGGAAACGTGCCCCACTGAGCGGGACGACAAACTCCTGCACCAGCCCGCGGTACTTCACCTCGTTGCCGCGGCGATCCTTGGTCACCACGTCACCCCAGCGGTATCCGGTCAGGCCGGTAAGCGTGGCGTGCAGCACGCTGGTGGGCGTAGCGGCGAAGGCGCCGGGGCCGAGCTTTTGCAGCCCGTCGCCGGTCTTGGCGTCGTAGAGCCAGCCGCTGTTAATGAAGCCGTCTCCGCCGACGAGCAAGTCGGCCCCGCCCTGATGGCCATATTTCTGGAGCTGGAAGTAGTCGAGCTTGCCCCCCTCGCGACGGAACGCGGCCGGCACCGCCCGCCCCGTGGGCACGAGCAGCCGCTCGCCGGCAACGGCCAGGTAGCCCTGGGCGGCCACGCCGCTATAGGCGTTGGCCCCGCCGTGCGGCTGCGGCATGTAGAGCGAGCCGGAATCGTCGTTCCGCCACAGCACTTTGCCGGTGGCCGGATCGAGAGCATAGATGTAGATGCCCTCCGACGGCCAGACGCCGGCGGCGAAGTAGAGGACGTTATCGCTTACCACTGGCGCCCCCCGCGCGGGCCAGCGCGAGACGAGGCGGTCGTTGCCCAAAAGCAGATCGTCCTCCGGGCCGCCGCGGCGTTTCCAAAGCAGCTTTCCGTCGCTCGCAGCCAGGGCGTAGAGATAGCCGTCGTCGCTGACGACGAAGACGCGCCCAGCACTCCGGCTGCTTGGAGCAGCCGGGGCGCTTAGATCGTCACCGCCACGCCAAAACACCGGCGCGAAGCGCACCGGGCCATCGGTGCAGAAACTCCACAGTTCTCGCCCGGTGGCGGGATCGAGTGCGTAGACATGGCAATCTGCCGAGCTGCCGAAGAACAGCCTGCCGCCGCCGACCGCCACGTGAAACGCTCGGTCAAACGTCAGCCGCGAGGCCGTCGTCGAGCTAGGCTTCGGCTCAGCCGCCGGCCCCCGCCAAGCCGGCTGTGGCACGTGCAGTGGGCGAAAGCTCCACCGCGGGGCCAGCTCGCGAGGCAGCTCCTCGGCCGTGTAGCCGCTACGGCCGGCGTCGGCGCGGTAGGTGGGCCAGTCGGCGGAATTCGCCGCAGAGCCCAGCCCGACGACGACGACTACCAAGATCACGGCGTGGATCCGCATGTTTGCGACTCTGGTGGCAACTTGTCGCCGGTTCTATTCTCTTTGCAACCGAAAGGTCAGCTCGATCGGTGTCGCGTCGCCGGGCTTGGCATGGCGCACAATCTTGCCCTCGCAAGTCTCACCCGCGAAGGTGTCCTTGACCGTCAAATCCAATACATCTGTCTGGCCGCCGATGTCGAGAGAAAGCCTGACGCGCCTGACTCCTTTTCGCTCGGTAATCGTGGCAGGAAACTGGCACCCCTTTGCGGCTGCGCTTTGCTCGGGAGGCAGCAGATAGAAGTCACAGGCAACAATCTCTCCATCTTTCTCTGTCAACAGCCATCCGTTGCCCGGCTTGTCGCCATTGTCAACGTACGCCCACCACGTTCGCGGCGTCTGTGGCCTCGAGCTATCCTGGGAGCACGAGGTGCAGACAACCGCGAGCGACGCCAGCGCGAGGGACCGCCAAACCAACATCACAACGACCTCCACGTCCGCGTTATCAGGGGGCTGATGCCCCCCGCTCGCCGGGAGCGGGTGCTTTCTTCGCTTGCTTCAGCGTCATCATGTACTCCACCACGTCCACCAGCTCCTGGGCCGACATCACTTTTTGCAGGTCGGCGGGCATCATCGAGATGTTGCTCTTGGCCATTCGCTCGATCTCGCTTCGCTTGAAGGTGAGCGTGATGGCTTCCTGCGTGACCAGGGTGACCGACTCGGCCGTTTGGCTGGTGACCACGCCGCTGACGGTGTTGCCGCTTTCGAGCTGGAGGATGTAGGTCTCGTAGTTGTGGCTGATGCCGGCCGAAGGGTAAAGCACCGACTCGAAGAATGCCTCGCGGCTGAGTTTGCTGCCGATGGCCGAGAGGTCCGGGCCGACGTCCTTGCCCTCGCCGTTCACTTTGTGGCACTTGGCGCAGGTGCCGACGCCGGCGTAGACCTTCACCCCGCGGGCGACGTCCCCTTGCATCTTCACGAGCTGGCTGATCGGCGGCAGCTTTTCGTTATTGCGGGCCGGTGGCAGCGGGAAGAGCTTGTCGGCCTCGGCCTTCACCTCGGGCCACTGGGCCGAGTGCAGCTCGAAGGCGGCGGCCGTGGCGATCGCTTCGTCGAGCTTCTTCTGCCGGGCCAGGGCGAGGACCTCTTTTGCCCCGTTTTGCGTCTTGGCCATCGAACGGGCCGCCGCGCGGCGCAGCTCCAGCGGCTGCCCGGCGTCGCTGATAATTGGCCGCAGCAGGCCGACGATGCGGCCATCGGCTGAGTTGCCCAGCACGCGGGCCGTGGCGACAGCAAGCTGCTCGTCCTTGTTGCCGAGCGCCTGCTTGAGCATCGCTTGCTCGCCCTTGGTCAGCAGCACGCGGGCGGCGTCGATGCCAAGCTGGTCGTCCGGTTTTTGCTGGGCCAACGCGAGCAGATCGCCATACTTCTCCTTGAGGCTGAACTTATCGACCAGCGCCACGAACTGCGGCGTTCCACCGTGGCGATCGACCAGGTTGCGGACCGCTTTCGCGAGGGTGGCGTTCTTCGTCAGGTCGGGGTTCTTCAACCGCGCGAGCGACTCCGACACGATGAGGTCCTGCCGCTCGCCGGCGGCCCCTTGCACGGAGGTGAGCAGCTCCAGGGCGGCCTTCTCGCGGGCTTCGGCGGGCTGGAAATCCAGGGCGCGGAAGAACCGGGGCAGCTCCTTCTCCGGCAGGTTCGTCGTGCGGAGGATACCGGCCAGGTACTGGGCGCTCGCGGCGGCCCGGGATCGCCACACGATGTCGCGGTGCGGCGGGTCGATCCACAGGTTGCCGACGCTGGCGAGCCAGGTCTGGAAGCACTTGTCCCAGTTCTTGTCGGCGGCGATGCCCAGGGCTTCGAGATACCAGCGGTCGTGCCCATCGTACTTTTTCGCCAGTTCCGCCCACAGGCCGGGCATGTCAGCCGAAGTGTTGTGCCGCAAGGCGATCAGGCACTCCCGCCGCACCTGCGGCGACTTATCGGCCGTGAGCCGCTGCACGTAGGAAATGACATCAAGCTTCATCTGCCGCGCCGCCCGCAGGGCCGTGATGCGGATGTCGGGGTTGCGGTCGGACAGGGCCTCTTCCACGTACTCGCGGCCGCAGGCGGGGATCTTGCTGAGCAGCCACAAGGCGCGGGCCCGCAGGCGCTGGTCCTCCGCCGTGCGGAACACGCTGGCCAACGGCATCTCCGCCCCGGCTTGCAGACGATTGAGCGCCGTCCAGGCCATGTAGCGCGTGGCCAAGTTCGGGCTCTTGAGCCCCTCGATCGCGCCCACCGTGGTCGAGAGGTCCAGCTTCGGCGTCTTGTACGGCGTCTTGGGCGGAGCGACGCGGAAGACTCGGCCGCGGTCGATGTCACCCATTTGGTGCCCGCCGACGCCCGGGTCGTACCAGTCGGCGATGATCAGCGAGCCGTCGGGGGCCACGCAGACGTCGGAGGGGCGGAACCACTTGTCGCGCGTCCCTTCCAGGATGTTAACCGTCTCGGCTTTGTAGCCGGCGCCGTCGTTGGTGACCGGGTAGGCGCGGACGATGTTCGGGCCGGCGTCGCAGTGGATGATCTGGTTGTGGAATTGCTTGGGCAGCAACGTTCCTTCATAAACGCAGATGCCGGTCGGCGAGCCGGCGCCGGTTTGCAGCAGGTTCGGCACCACGCCGGGGTCGGTCAGGTGCCAGTGCCGCAGCGGAATGTCGCTCGGCTGGCCCGTGTACGGCGTGTTCCAGTTGGCCCCGGTGAACTCGTCGTGGTAGCCGTAGTTGCCGAACTCCATCACGTAGTTGATCCGCACGCCGCGGTTGCCGTCGTCGTCGTTGTCGCTCTGCCAGAGCGTGCCGAAGGAATCGACCGTAACTTCCCAGATGTTGCGGAAGTTCCAACCGAGCGTCTCAAACTCGCTGCCATCCATGTTGCAGCGGAAGACCATGCCTTGCTGGTACGGCTGGCGGTTCTCGGCCACGATATTGCCGGCCAGGTCCACGATCGGCTTGCCGGCGGCGTCTTTGACCTGATGGCCTTCGTTGCCAAAGTTGAAGTACAGCTTGCCGTCGGGCCCGAAGGTGAAGGCGTGGATGCCGTGATCGTGCTGCACCCCGGAGATGCCGGTGAACAGCGTCTGCTTGCGATCGGCTTTCAGGTCGCCGTCGTCGTCGGTGAGGATGTAAACGCCGCTGCCGACCGAGACGATGACGCGCGTGCCCTTGTCGTCCGCCGTACCCAGCACGCAGATGCCGTGAGCCGAGTCCATGTCGCGGCCCTGGTAGAAGACGTGCACCTTGTCGGCCTTTCCGTCGCCGTCGGTATCTTCCAGAACGAGGATTCGGTCCCCCTCCGGCCGGATGCCGTTGCGGCCGCGATAGTTGACGACCTCGGCGATCCAGACGCGGCCGCGGTGATCGACGTCGCAGTTCGTGGGGCTGAGCATCGTCGGCTCGGCGGCGAACACGGTCGCCTCGAGCCCCGGCGCGACGT
>JBGQHD010000282.1:0-6592 GCA_041497795.1 Planctomycetia bacterium | reverse complement strand
GGGCCAGTTTCGGCTGACCAGCCGGGAAGGGCTGCTCAAGGGAGGCGAACTGGGCGCGGCGGTCTCGCTCGATAAGCCCGACGAGAGTGCCCTGCTCGACGCCATCAACTACGGCACACTCCAGATGCCCCCGAAGGGCAAGTTGCCGCCGCGGGAGATCGAAATCCTCAGTCGCTGGGTCAAGCTGGGTGTGCCGTATACGTCCGGCAAGGACTTTGGCGTTGCCCCGGCGACCCGGCCCAGCACGCCGCCGCAAGTCAATGACGAGACGCGGAACTTCTGGTCGTTTCGCCCCGTGAAGCGGCCGGCCGTGCCGGAGGTGAAGAACAAGGCTTGGGTGAAAAGCCCGATCGACGCCTTCATCCTGCACGGCCTGGAGAAGAACGGCCTGACGCCCGCCTCGCCGGCCGACAAAGTGGCGCTCCTTCGCCGGGCGACTTACGATCTGACCGGCCTGCCGCCGACGCTGGCCGAGGTCGATGCTTTCCTGGCGGACAAGTCGGACCAGGCCTTCGCCCGCGTGGTCGATCGGCTGCTTGAATCGCCCCGCTATGGCGAGCGCTGGGGTCGGCACTGGCTGGACCTGGTGCGGTTCGCCGAGACCAACAGCTTCGAGCGCGACGGCGTGAAGCCCGACGCCTGGCGGTATCGCGATTACGTCATCCGCTCGCTCAACGACGACAAGCCGTACGACCGCTTCGTGCTCGAACAGCTCGCGGGCGATGAGCTGGAGCCGGTGACCGCCGATTCGCTGATCGCCACCGGCTTCTATCGCGTCGGTATCTGGGACGACGAGCCGACCGACCGGCTGCAAGCCAAGTACGACGAGCTGGACGACATCCTGACCACGACGGCCCAGGCGTTCCTTGGCCTGACGATCAACTGCGCCCGCTGCCACGACCACAAGCTCGACCCGATCCCGCAGGCCGATTACTACCGCATGCTGGCCTTTTTCCACGGGGTGACGCAGTACGGCCTGACGAAGGAGCACGCACTCAATCACATCTTGGCGTCGATGCCGGGCCAGCCCAGGCAAAACGTCCTGTGCGTGAGCGAGGCCGGCGCGAAGGCCCCCGAGACGCACGTCTTCCTCCGCGGCAACTCCCACGCCAAGGGGGACAAGGTCGAGCCGGGCTTCTTGCAGGTGCTCACGCCATCGGGCGCTGGCACAGCCAGTGGCCCACGGCCATCGAGCGTCACTGGCTCTGCAACATCGGGCACCACTGGGTCGGCAACGTCGGGTGCCACTGGCTCCGCCAGTGCAGAGCCGCTGGAGATCACACCTCCCAAGCACGGCCGATCCTCGGGCCGTCGTCTGGCGTTGGCCCACTGGATTGCGAGCGACAAGAACCCGCTGGCGGCTCGCGTGATGGTCAACCGGATTTGGCAGCATCACTTCGGCCGGGGCATCGTCCGCTCGTCGAACAACTTCGGCCAGCTTGGCGACCGGCCCACGCAGCCGGACCTGCTCGATTGGCTGGCCAGCGAGTTCGTCCAGCGCGGCTGGCGGCTAAAGGAAATGCATCGGCTGATTATGCTTTCGAGCGTCTACCAGATGTCGTCTCGCGGCAACGCCGCCGGCCTGGCCCGCGATCCCCAGAACAATCTCTTCTGGCGATTCGACATGCGGCGGTTGGCGGCCGAGGAGATTCGCGACTCGATCCTGTCGGTGAGCGGCCGGCTGAACCTCAAGATGGGCGGCCCGGGCGTCTACCCACCCATCTCGAAGGAAGTGCTGGCCGGCCAATCGATGCCCGGCGCCGGCTGGGGACGCTCGCCGCCGGAAGAGCAAGCGCGCCGCTCGATCTACATCCACGTCAAGCGCTCGCTGATCACGCCGATCCTGGAAACGTTCGACTTCGCCGACACGGATGCCACGTGCCCGGTCCGTTTCGCCACGACGCAGGCCACGCAGGCGCTGGGCATGCTCAACGGCGAGTTCCTCAATGGCGAGGCCAAGGACCTCGCCGGCCGGTTGCGCAAGGAAGCTGGCCCTCGACCCGCGGACCAGGTGCGGCTGGCCTTCCGCCTGGCCACGGCCCGCGACCCGTCGCCCGCCGAGATCTACCGGGCGGTACGGCTGATGCGGCGGCTGGAAGCGGAAGACCGCCTGAGCGGCGAGCAGTCGCTGGAGCAGTTCTGCTTGCTGGTGCTGAATCTGAACGAGTTCATGTACCTCGATTGAGTAGGGTGGGACCAGCTCGCGCAGCGAGCGCCGGCCCACCGGAAGTGGGTTGGTCGCCCGCATTGGGTGGGCCGGCGGCCGCTACGCGGCCTTGTCCCACCCTACGTTCGTCTTGTTACAAACTCTTTACAATCCACGTCTCGTTCCGCCCCGTACTCTGGGCGTTTGGTCTGCCGCCGGCGGAACTTTCTGAGCACAATAGAACACTAACCGGCGAAGCCTTGCGGTTCGCGCCGCGGGCGTCGCTGGTTTGTCGCACGAAGCGTCGCCGCGGTCTGCCGCGCCCCTGGTCCCTTCACTTTCAGGCATTCCTCGCATCGGAGAATCGGCCATGACGTCGTTCAAACACCTTCAGGCTTTCATGTACGTGTCGCTTTCACTTTCCCTGCTGGCCGTACCACGGGCGGCCGAGGCCCAGGCGCCCAAGAGTGTCGCCAGCAAGATCGAGCGGGTGACGCTCTATCGCGGGCAGGCGCTGGTGACCCGCCGGGTAGACCTCGAGGCCGCCAAGGGGGCGGTCGAGGCGGTCGTGGCGGATATTCCCGAGAACATTGTCGCGGACAGCCTGTTCGCCGAAGGGGGCGAGGGCGTCGAAGTGCGGGCCGTGCGGTACATCACTCGGCCGGTCGGGGCCGAGCCGCGCGAGGAGGTCCGGAAGCTCGATGAGGAGATCGAAACGGTGAGCGACAAGATTTCGCTGAACCAGAAGACCCAGGAGCTGATGGCCAAACGAACCGAGTATCTGGACAAGCTCGAAGGCTTCGTCGCTCCGGAGGCCAAGATCGAGGTCTCCAAAGGCGTGCTCAACGCCGAGGCGCTGACGAAGATCACGCAGTTCTCCTTCGAGAACCGCAGCAAGGTTGCCACGGAGCTGGTGGCCGCTCTGCGCGAAGCCCGCGACTTGCAGAAGCAGAAACAACTGCTCGAGCGCAAGCGGGCCGAGCTGACCAACGGCGCCAACCGCACCGTCCGCGAGGCGGTGCTGTTCCTCGAGCTGCGGGCCGAGGGCAAGCAGACCGTCAGCCTCAGCTACCTGGTCAGCGGCTGCGGCTGGTCCCCCAGCTACACCTATCGGGCCGACAAGGACCGCAAGGAAGTCCGCGTGGAGTACAACGGCCTGATCCAGCAGATGAGCGGCGAGGACTGGAAGGACGTCGAGCTGACGCTGTCCACGGCATCGCCGGCGCTCAGCGCCACGGCGCCGGGCTTGGCCCCGTTCGAGGTGGCGGCGCTGCATCAGACGCCCGCTGGCGCAGGGCAGACCGGCCCGGCCACTCCGCCCGGCACCAAGGACGGAGACGTGGCGCGCTCGCTCTCCGAGCTCAAGGGCCGCCAGCAGAAGGCCGTCGATGCATATGCCAACACGGTGAAGCAAACCGACAACGCCAAGCTGAACTGGGACATCAACGCCCTGGCCAACGACTTCCAGTCGCTTGAGCTGCACGGCGGCAAGGACGCGCTGAAGGCCTACAGCGTCGCCCCGGGCACCGGCGAGGGGCCGAGCCTCAGCTATCGTCTGACGGGCAAGGTGAACCTGGCCAGCCGGGCCGATCAGCAGATGGTTCGCATCGTGCAGACGGCGCTGGAGAGCAAGTTCTACTTCGTGGCCACGCCCGTGCTGACCAGCTTCGTCTATCGCGAGGCCGAGCTGACCAACAACAGCCAGGAAGACCTGCTGGCCGGCCCGGTGACGGTTTACCTCGACGGCCGGTTCGTCGGCCGGGGCGAGGTGGGCACCGTGGCCCGCGGCCAGAAGTTCGTCGTCGGCTTCGGCGCCGATCCGCAGCTCCGCATCAAGCGCGAGCTGGCCGACAAGGGGGACAAGGTGCAAGGCGGCAACCGGGAGCTGAACTTCAACTACCGCCTGGTGCTCGAGAACTACAAGACCGAGGCCGTCACCATTCGCGTCATGGACCGCCTGCCCCACAGCGACAAATCGACGGAGGTGCGAATCACGCTGGGCGAGATGTCCACCGAGCTGAGCAAGGACACCCAATACCTGCGAGTCGATCGCCCCAAGGGCATCCTCCGCTGGGAGGTGCCGGTGCCGGCCAGCGCCTCGGGCGAGAAGGCGCTGCTCTTGACCTACAAGTACACGGTGGAGTTCGACCGCACGCTGTACCTGGCCACGCCCAGCGGCACGAGCGTCGAGCGGCAGCAAAAGGAGTTCGAGGAGCTGCAGCTCCAGCGCAACCGGCGGTAGCCGTGTGCGGCCGAGCCGACGACAGCACCCCGGCTGCTCCAAGCAGCCGGGGTGCTATGCGTGGGGTACGTTTCCAACGTGCCAATTCCTGGCGGTCACGTTGGAAACGTGCCCCACGGGCCGGGCCACGCCTTGCTATTCGCCGCGCGGCACAGGAGAATCGGCGCTCCTGAACGAAATCCCTTCATCCCAGGAATCTTCCGATGTGCTCCTACCGCTGTGTGTCGCGGTTCTTGGCCGTGATCGCGTTTGTCGCCGTTCCTCTCGGCCTGGCCTGGGCCGACGAGCCGGCCGCCGGCAAACAGGTTAAGCAGACGATGGAAGCCAAGGTCTCCGACGACCTGCGGCCCGACTACTGGCTCTACCTGCCGGAGAAGTACGACGCCAGCAAGGACCAGAAGTGGCCCCTGGTGCTGTTCCTGCATGGGGCCGGCGAGCGCGGCGACGATCCCAAGCTCGTCAAGATCCACGGCCCGCCGAAGCTGGCCGACAAGAAGGCGTTCCCCTTCATCCTCGTTTCGCCGCAGTGCGTCCCGAAGAAATTCTGGGTGACCGAGTCGGTCGGCAAGCTGCTGGATGAGGTGACGGCCAAGCACCGCGTGGACAAGGACCGCATCTACGTCACCGGGCTGAGCATGGGCGGCTTCGGCACCTGGAACCTGGCCGCGGCCTACCCGGACCGCTTCGCCGCCATCGTGCCCATCTGCGGCGGCGGAAAGCCGGACAGCGCCGAGAAGATCAAGCATATTCCCGCTTGGGTCTTCCACGGCGCCAAGGACGGGGCGGTCAAGCTCGAACGTTCGCAGGAGATGGTCGATGCCCTCAAGGCCGCCGGCGGCGAGCCGAAGTTCACCATCTACCCCGACGCCGGCCACGACTCGTGGACCGAGACGTACAACAACCCGGAAGTGTACGACTGGCTGCTGAAGCAGAAGCGGAAGGCAGACAAAGCAAAGGAGTGACCCAACGAAGAGGAAACACATGCGAAGCCTTCTTGTCACGTGGGGCCTGCTGATCTCCCTCGCGGGCTCCGCGCCGGCCGCCTTGGCTGGCGAGATCCACGAAGTCGCCGCCGAAGGCAGCCTGGCCAAAGTCAAGGAGCTCATCGCCAAGGACGCCAAGCTGGCCAATGCCCGCAGCCAGGTCGGCGAGACGCCGCTGTACGTCGCCGCCAATCGCGGCAAGCTCGAGGTCGTCGAGTTTCTGCTCGCAAACAAGGCCGAGGTCGATGCCAAGGTCGATGGCAGCACGCCGCTGCTCACGGCCGCCTCGCAAGGCCACTTGGGCGTGGTCTCCGCGCTCATCAAGGCCGGGGCCAGCGTGACCGCGGCTGACGACAAGGGGGACCTGGCGCTGCACCTCGCCGCTGCGGAAGGGCATGCGAAAGTCGTCGAGGCACTGCTGGCGGTCAAGGGGGTCGAGGTCAACGCCAAGGGGCGCGACGAGGATACGCCGCTGCACGCAGCCACGGCGGCCGGGCAGCAGGCCGTCGTCGAGCTGCTCCTGAAGCACAAAGCCAGCGTCGCCGCTAAGAACGCCCACGGCGAGACGCCGCTGCACCAACCGTGCGCCGCCGGCTCGCTCAAGCTCGTGACTCTGCTCATCGAGAGCGGGGCCAACGTCGATGCCGCCTCGCGCAAGGGCCTCACACCCCTGCACGCCGCCGCCGACAGGAACCACCCCGAGGTGATCGAGTTGCTGCTGGCTCGCGGGGCCAAGCCGGATGTCAAAGACGAAGGCGGCGCCGCTCCGCTCTACGCCGCGACCTATGCCGGCAATGTCGCGGCGGCCCGCACGTTGCTCACCAAGGGCAAGGCCAACGTCATGACCGCCGACGCCGATGGCGACACGCCGCTGCACGTCGCCGCCAGCAATGGCGCGGAAGAGATGGCGGCCTTGCTCATCGAGCACAAGGCCAACGTGAACGCCGCCGACAAGGCCGGCTTTACGCCGCTGCACCTGGCGGCGATGGGCAACAAAGCGGCCGTCGCCGAGCTGCTGCTGAAGAACAAGGCCGACCCCACGGCCCGCGATCAGAAGAAGCGCACCGCCCTCGACCTGGCGGCGAAGAAGAAGTACGACGAGGTGGTGGCGGTGATCAAGAAGTACATGAAGTAAATGTGGCCGACTCGCTCCGCGAGTCGGAGTCTCGTTCCGAGGCTCCGCCTCGGAACGCACTGCCCGTGAGGCTCTGCCTCACGGAG
>JBGQHD010000281.1:0-6611 GCA_041497795.1 Planctomycetia bacterium | reverse complement strand
GAGAAGAGTAAAGAGTTGCGGGAGACCTACGAGAGCGACAACGAAGTCCGCAGTCTGGTCGACTTGGCCCTCAAGCCGCCCGCGCCTTTCTGGCCATTCTTCGTCCTCATGCTGCTGCACTCGCTGGCCTACGTGCCGACGATCTCGATCACCAACTCCATCGCGTTTGCCAACCTCAAGGATCCTCAAAAGGAGTTCGGCCTGGTGCGCGTGTGGGGAACGATCGGCTGGATCGTGGCGTCTTGGCCGTTCATCTTCATCCTGGTGGACTGGACAAAGGTCCCGGAATTCGGCTCGGTGTCGTTCACGACCTGGCTGGGCGACGCACTGGGCAACGGGAAGACGGGGGACGACTTCCGCCAGGCCTCGCGGTACATCTTTCTGGTGGCGGGCCTGGCGTCGCTGGTGCTGGCTGCCTTCAGCCTGACGCTGCCGCATACGCCCCCTAAGCCGGCCGGCGACGGAAAGGAAAAGTTGGCTTGGCTTGAGGCAGCGAAGCTCCTGAAGTATCCGTTTGTGGCCGTGCTGTTCCTCGTGACGTTCCTTGACGCCGCCGTCCACCAGAGCTTCTTCGTCTGGACCGAGCGCTATCTCACCGGCGCCGTGGGGATCGCCAGCAACTGGGTCAGTCCGGTTATGAAGATCGGGCAGGTGGCCGAAATCGCGACGATGATCTTCCTGGGCTACGTGCTCAAGCGCTTGGGCTGGCGGACCACCATGGTGGTGGGGATTCTCGGGCACGCCGCTCGGTTTTCGGTGTTCGCCTATTATCCCGCGCCCTGGGCGGCCGTGGCCATCAATGCCGTGCACGGCATTTGCTATGCGTTTTTCTTTGCGACCGTGTACATCTTCGTCGATGAGTTCTTCCCCAAGGATGTGCGCTCCAGCGCTCAAGGGCTGTTCAATTTCCTGATCTTGGGCATCGGGCCGTTCGTGGCGAACTTCATCTGCACGCGGCTCGGCACGATGTACGGGACGGTGCAGGACGGCAAACCGATCTATGATTTTCAGCAGATCTTCTTTTACCCGTTGGGCACTGCCGGAGCGGCGGCGCTGTTGCTGCTGCTCTTCTTCCATCCGCCCGCCAAGGCCGCGGAGAAAGAAGAGGAACCCCTGCTTGCGGTCTAGACGAGTGCACCCTTAAACGCCAGCACCCCGGCTGCTCGCAGCAGCCGGGGTGCTGGCGTTTGTGCCATCGCTCAGCCCGCCAGTTGCTCCAGCGGAATCCCCTCGTCCACCAGCAGGTGGGGGATGCCTTCGACGATCGGGTAGACGACCCGGCCGTCTTCTCGGACCAGGCCGCCATCGAGCGCTTCGCTCAGGGTGCCACCCGCCACGTTGCGCAAAGAGCCGGCAGAGACGGCGGCGTTCAGCCGGGCCAACAACGCTTCCTCCGCCAGCCGCAAGCGGGTGCGGTTCTCGGGGCAGCGGAGCATGTCCAAGAGTTGCGGGCGGATGGCGGTCTGCGATGGGGGGATGAGGTTCTTAGCTATTGGAACGCCTCCTCCGTAACTTGCGGCTGATTGGTGATCTGCGGGACCGAGGCTTGCGGCGGGTTGGAACCCGGCTCCATGGCACTGGCGCCGCGCGGCGTCATGATGGCACAATAAACTCGGTAGTCCATCCCCGCGCTGACGAACCGCCCGTGGCCGTCGCAGAAGAACATGTTCACGCCGCCGGGGTGAAAGCTCGACGGCCGCGCCACGTCGTACGAGGTGCTGGAATTGTCCTTGAGTCCGTTGATGCGGTGCACGTCTTTGGGAGGGTTGCCCTGGTTGTCCGGCGGCCAAAAGACGAGGCAGTTGACCGTCTCATCCGGCGGGTTCGGGTTCGTGTTGTACCAGGTCCTGGCATCGAGGTTCTCGCTCAAGAGCAGCGTGACGGACAGCCCGTCCCCCTTGGTGCTGATGAACGAGGCGTCGGTCACGTCCATCTTCAGCAGGTTGCCGTTGCTGTCGCGGTCGTTACGGTTCACGAACACGGCGTTGGAGCGCCAATCGGCGGGCAGCGACGCCGTGGCCTGGGCGTCTTGCCGGCCGGCGTTGCAGACGAAGCTGGTGGGGCTCTGGGGCGTTTGCAGCAGCGTCTTCTCCACGTCGCTGGGACAGACCAACAGGCCGTTGAGGGCCACCGTGGGCGCGGCGGTCCAACTCGGCGCCGACTTGTCCGTCAAATCGCTCCGCCCCAGCGATGGCAGCAGTTGATAGATCCAGCTATTGATGTAGCGCGGCGGCAACTGCGGAGGCGGCGGAGGAGGGCCGAAGAACGGGTGAATCCAGCCGGGATAGCCATTGTACCGGCGATCGTAGTCGATGGCCGCCATGCCGACTTCGCGCATCCGCTGCGCACACTGCGTGCGGCGGGCCACTTCCCGCGAGCTTTGCACGGCGTTGGTCAACAGGGCCGCCAGGAGCGCGATGATGAGAATCACCATCATCAGCTCCACGATCGTAAAACCGCGTCTTTCGCATCGAGACATGCCGACGTCCCCCACCTTGGCGAGCAAGCGCCCCCGCCGCCCATGCTTATTTTTTACACGATTCCGGCCAAACGCCAAGCAAAAACCGGCCGGGCGGCCCTGATCTCTCGCTCATCTGCCGGCCGGCGGCAGAAATCTCGCGAACCGCGGCCCGGCGCAAGCGTCATTTCTTGTCAGGAGATGATCCACGCTTCGATGCTTCACACCTCACTGCTCCACGCCTCGATCGCGGGACGATCGTCACGATGAGAACGGCGACAAACAACTCGGGCACGGACCTGGCGACCACGCTCGCGCCGGAGGACATCCGGCCCGGCGCGTACGTGGCCATTGCCCGCATCTGCCTCGAATACCCTTCGTATTTCTGGTGCGACGGCTCCCCGCTGCTGCCGGCTGACGAGCCGGTCCGCATCGCATGGCTGCCCCCCGGCGGCGGCACGCCCTTGCGGGTGGAGGCCGTGTGCCTGCCGTTCGTGCTGGTGAAGTCGCCCGACGGAGAAGCCCAAACCCTCGACGTCCGCTGCGTGCGGCTGCTGAAGCTGACCGACGGCTACGCCAAACGCGCCTGGAAGCGGCTGAAGAAGAAAGCGAACTCGGCGTAGGCGCCGCGGGGTCTTTGGCCATCGTCGCGCATCGCGGGTTGATTGCGCGCCAGCCAAACGGTTATCCTCAGCCAGTTGGCTGGCTGCGGCGAATCGAACCCAGAGATACTCCCATGGACATTCCAATCAACCGGGCGGCGCGGGCGATGGTCGTGGCGGGCGCCACTCTTGTTTCTCTTGCCGGCGCCAATCCTGGCCGCTGCGCGAGCAAGGTGACGACGGTGCCCGTTCCGGGCGGCGGCCAACCCGTGGCGGCGAAGACCGACGCGCAAGGAACGATTCACCTGGTGTTCAATTCGGCGGACGGCCCGCAGTATGCGAAGTCTACCGATGACGGCAAGGCCTTGAGCAAACCCATCCCCATTGTGGACCGCGCCTCGCAAAAACGGGGGTTGGAGTTCTCCGTTTGGGACATGGCCGTCAGCCCACAGGGGCACGTCCACGTGGCGATGGGCACGAACGCCTGGAAGCTGAAACTGCCCAAAGAGGAGTGGGCGTTTTTTTACGCGCGGCTGGAACCCAAGGCGCAGGCTTTCTCGCCCGTGCAGAACCTCAACCGCAAGCCGAGCGAAGGCTTCTCGCTGGCCGCCGATGACAAGGGGAACGTGACCGCTTGCTGGCTCTCGGACAAGCTCTACGCCAACGTCTCGCACGACAACGGCCATACGTTTGCTTCCACGGTGGAGATCGATCCGACGTTTGATCCGTGCAACTGCTGCACCACGAGCGCCGACTACGGCGCGGACGGCAAGCTGGCCGTGCTCTATCGGGAGGAAACCGACAACCACCGCGACATGTACCTGGTCTTGTGGGACCAGGAACAAAACAAGTCGTCGCGAACGCGAATCAGCAGCACGTTGTGGAAGATCGATGCCTGCCCGATGAGCTATTTTTCGGTCGCCCGCAACCGCGAGGGTTACGTCGCGGTGTGGCCCACCAAGGGCACGATCTATTTCGCCCAACTCGACGGCAAGGGTGCCCCGCAATCGCCCGCCGAAATCAAGACGCCCGGCACCACCGGCATGCGCACCGGCATGTTGACCTTGACCGCTGCCGACGGCGGCACGTTGGTGGCCTGGAAGAAAGACGGGCAACTCGGCTGGCAGCTCTACGACCCGCGCAGCCGCCCTGCCGGATCTCCCGGCTCCGCCCGCAGCGCCGGCAACGGAGCGGCGGGCGTGTTGACGAAGAGCGGGCAGTTTGTGCTGTTCCGATAGCGTGGCTGAACGCTTCGGTTCGCTACGCTTCCAGCCCCGTCAGCGTCCCCGTGCTCGATCCGAACTTGTCGGCCTCGATGCCCGTTCGTTGGAGCATGCTGACGTAGAGATTCGACAGCGGCGGCGGCTTGGCCGGGTCGAAGGCCAGGTGTTGGCCGTGCTTGAAACCGCCGCCGGCCAGCAGGATCGGCAGGTTCTTGGTGGAGTGGTTGCTGGCGTTGCCCAAGTTGCTGCTGAAGAACAGCGAGGTGCGGTCGAGCAACGTGGCCCCTTCCTCCTTCGTCTGCTTCAGTTTGGTCAGGAGGTCGCGGAAGGTCTTCATCATCTCCAGCTCGACCGCCTTGAGCTGCTCGATCTTGCTGGGCTCCTGGCCGTGGTGCGATAGGTCGTGATGCCCCAGCGACACGCGCGGGATCGGCGGCACCAGGCTCGTGCCCAGGAGCAGCAGCGTAATCAGCCGGGTCGAATCGGTCTGCAAGGCCAAGTGCACCAGGTCGAACATCAGCCGGGCTTTGCCGGCCACGTCGGCCGAGTTGGCGATGTCCTGCGGCGGCTTGGCTTCGACCTTGGGCTTGGGCTTCTTCGACCACTGCTCGGCCCGCGCCAGGCGTTGCTCCAGCTCGCGGACGCTGCTGAAGTACTCGTCGAGCTTCTCGCGGTCGTCGCCGCCGAGGCCCCGCTGCAAGCTCTTGGCCTGATCGCCCACCGCGTCGAGAATGCTCTGCCCGTCCCGCAACCGCCGGGCCTGGGCCTGCACCTCGTCGGGCCGCCCCTCGAGGAACAGCCGCGCGAACACGCTGGACGGCCAGGAATCCGACGGCACGATCGCGCCGCTGCGAGTCCACGACAGGCTGAAGCCCTCGCATGACAGGGCCAGGCTGGGGAACCGCGTCTGCCCGCCGATATGGTCGGCCGCGAACTGATCGAGCGAAATGCTGTTGCGAAACCCGGCCCGTTGCTCCGGATGCGGGGCGGCGGTCAGGAAGCTGTAGATCGAATCGTGGCTCGACCCGACCTCCGGATGCGACAGCCCGGAGATGACGGTGAAGTCGTCGCGAAAGTCCTTGAGCACGTCCAGGTAAGGCGTCGGCTGGTAGTCCTTGCCGGCTTTCTCCGGAAAGAAATACGGAGGGTGCAGCCCGAGGGGGGCGCAGATGCAGACCATGCGGCGCGGCGGGGCACTGGCTGAGCCGGAGCCATTGGCACTCCGGTCCCCGCCGGGTGCCCGCGAGGGCGCCAACGCATCAAGCCACGGCAACGCCAGCGAAACGCCAGCGGCCTGGAGGAAACGGCGTCGGTACAGCCTCATGGCAATTCCCTCGTCTTGGTTTGCGCTCCGCTACGCCTTGCGCTTGGCAGACGCCTGCGGCTTTCGAGTTAGCATGACCTTGCCGGTGGTGAAGTCAATGGACAAGCGACAATCCGAAAGCAGCCTGGTCACTTTCCGTGGAACTTGACAACGGGACCACCGTCCACACGAATCACGGAAGCAAGCTGATCCGGCCAACGCTCGTGAAATGTGTCCGAGGCTTCGTCTAGAGTAGCGGCCAGAACGTACTCACCCGTCTCGACGTTGATGGCCAGGATTTCCGCCGCATGCTCCGGCAGCAGTGTTTTTTGAAGCTCTTGCAGAATCTGGTCCGCGCGGCGGTCAAATTCCCGCATGGTCATTCCCGAGGGCAGGGCAACTTGCTTTTTCATGGGATCTCCCGATGCCGTTCTCTCGCCGCGGGTCTCGGCCCGCGCTGAGCATCCGATTCACGTAGTCCTTGCCGGCCGTGGGCGGTGGCAGCGGCCGGCCTTCACTTTGGTACAGCTTGATGGTCTCTTCCACGAGTTCGCACAACTTGGCGAACACTTTCCGTTCGTCGGCACCGTGACAGCCCCCGTAGAACAGGCCGGGGCAACTGCCGATGAAGCATTGGTCTTCGTCGGACCATTCGACGATCTTCGCGTAACGGGCGGCCTCTTTCACTTGCTCGACTCCTCGATCACCAGCTTGACGGCGGCCCATCAGGTTTCTCAGCAGGCTCGACCATACAACGCCGCCGGCAAGTGTCACTTGTTCTGAAACGCCTTGCTCTGCACGATCTCATGCACCAACGTCCGCAGCCCGTAATTCTTCTCGCGGACCTTGCCGACGATGGCCTCGATCTCCGGCTTATCGGCCGCGGCCGGTGGTGCGCCGGTGGCGTAGGTCACTAGCTTTTCGGTCAGGGCGCCGGCGAGCTGGTCCTTGTCCTTGAGCAGCAGTTGCTTCAGCTCGTCGATGTCCTTGAACTTCCGCCCGTCCGGCAGCACGTCGGCGGGGTC
>JBGQHD010000280.1:0-6611 GCA_041497795.1 Planctomycetia bacterium | reverse complement strand
CTTCTATCAAAAGCACCCCCGCGTCGGCACGCCCGCCAACCTGCGGCAAGTGGCGATTCGGGAGAAGAGCGATTCCGAGGAGTCGCAGCCCTACGTGGTTGTCGATGACGCCGCCGGGCTGATCTCCCTGGCCCAAATAGCGGCACTGGAGATTCACGCCTGGGGCTCGAAGGCCGACGGCGCGGCTGACAGCGTCGAGAAGCCCGACCGGTTGATCTTCGATCTGGACCCCGATCCCGCGGTTCCCTGGAGCCGCGTCGTGGAGGGGGCGCACCAGATCCGGGAGTTCCTCGAAGACCTGGGGCTGCGGAGCTTCGTGAAGACCACCGGCGGCAAGGGCCTGCACCTGGTCATCCCCATTCAACGCCGCCACGGCTGGGATGAGGTCAAGAGCTTTTGCCACCGCGTGGCGAAGGCCATCGCCTCCGCCGACCCGGGCCGGTATACGGTCAACATCGCCAAGGCCGCCCGGCCGGGCAAGATCTTCATCGACTACCTGCGAAACAGCCGCGGGGCGACGTCGGTCGCGGCGTACTCGACACGGGCCAAGCCCAGCGCCCCGGTGTCCACCCCGCTCGACTGGCGGGAACTGACCGCCGACGTGCGCTCCGATCAGTTCACCCTCCGCAACGCGCCCCAGCGGCTGGCCTCGTTGCAGCGCGACCCCTGGGCGGGCATCGCCTCGCTCCGCCAGTCGCTTTCCAAGGCCGTGATGGCGAAGCTGGGCAAGTGGTGAAAGCGTGCGCTCCTCTCTGCCGGCCGGGTTATGATGGTTCAGATCGAACGAGTCCTCGGCGGAGCGCCCGCCCATGGCAAAGTGGTACATGGAAATCGCCCCTGCGCTGATCCACGGCGCGTTCTTCATCTCCCTCGTCAGCGTCGCGGCGCTGGTGGCGATTTGGGCTGCACGCTCGCCAAGCCATCGGCTGTTGCGGCTGGCTGCGTTCTGCGCCTTGCCGGGTGCGATGGTGCTGGCGTCGGCTCCGTGGGTGGCGATTTGGCTTCTGGCAGAAATGTTGCCGATCACGGCCGTGCTGATCGTCGGCCCGTTCGTCGCCCGCGCGCCGTTTGGTCGCACCTGGTTAGGGCTGCCAAAGGTCCGATTCGACTTCCGCGATCTGTTCTTCGCGATCTTCCTGATCGCCTTCGCGCTGTCCGCCGCGATCCTCTTAAGCAAACAGGAGTATGATCTTCCGCGCCTGCGGCTGTGGTCCCCCTGGATCGAGCCGCTATCACTGTGGCTGCCGATATGCGGTGCAACGGTGCTGGTCGTCGGAACCGGCTCGCGGCTCAAGCGCATGGCGTGGATGGTTGCGGCATCCGCCCTCGGCTCCGCCGCTTGGTACTGCTCCATTTGGGCCTTTGAAGAGGTTTTTCATTGGTGGGAGTGGTTCGGTCTGCGTTACGCATGGTGGCTGGGCGGACTGGTCCCTTGCCTGGTGGCGTTGATTGTCGCTGGCCAATTGAGCATCTGGCGTGGGGCGCGTTTCCCACGCGCAAACTCCAGCGACGAGCCATCGTCCGGTTTTCGACGGCGATTGTGGATGGCAGCTCGCCTTGCCGCCACGGCGATCCTCGTCACTCCCGCCTGCGTCATCTATTACGAGCTGGCGCGGCCGGTGCCGATTCCTCCCAGCGAATTGCCGACGCCCAACGGATATGATCGGCTCGTCGCCATCGGCCGTGAACTGAGCCAGCAGGGGCTCACTCCAAAACGCCGGGATGAGCTGGTGATACAGGCGCGAGACGCGCTCCGTCTGCCATCGCTAGTGACGGTGAACTACTCGTCGCAAACCGTGTTCGACTCGTTGCAGGCCCTCAGGGGCCTAGCCCGCGCGTTGCACGCCGAGGCCCAAGGGCAAGAAGCCTCGGGCGACACGGCGTCCGCGGTGGCGACTTACCTCGACCTGTTGGAACTTGGCGATCGGACGGAGCGAGGAGGGACTTACTTTGATTTCGGCGTCGGCATTGCCTTCCAATCCATGGCTGCGCGATCGTTATCCCGCATCGTCCCCAGCTTGTCGGCGGACGAGTGCCGCAAGCTGATGGAACGAATCCAGCGTTTTGAGGAGCAGTTGGAGCCGCTCGATGACATGCTCGAGCGCCAGTACGTGTACGCCCGCATCGGTTGGTATGACCGTTGGTTCGAAGCCGTCGAAACATTGAGCCGCACACACCGCACGCGACGCCAAGCGATCGAGGCCCGAAGCATCGCCCAGGGGTGGCTGCGAGTGCTGGTTTGCGAACTTTCCGTGCAGAGATACTATGCCGAGCGGGGGCAATTTCCCGATTCCCTGGACCAATTGGTGCCCGCGTATCTCGACGCGGTCCCTGACGACCCCTTTGACGGGGGGCCGATCAAGTTCTCGAAGGATGCGGGGCAGTACACAATCTGCACCACCGGGGAACATCTATCATCGGCGGCCAGGACGGCACCGACGATTGTCCGCCAGATCGCGCCCTAAACGCTGGCCACTTCTTACGGAGCCGGTGCCGCCCTGCGGAGCGTGAAATGCGCCTCGTCCGGATGGAAGAGTTCACCGGGCGGCACCAGGGCGTTCACTCGGATTTCGTACACAAAGCCCTCGCGGAGCTTGTCGAGCTTCAGCCGCACGCGGCGGGCGTCGGGTGAGAGTTCCACCGAGCGCACCGACTCGCTGCGCCGCTCCAGGTCCGGGCCGCCGTAGGCCGGGGTCGACTCGCGGCGGTAAGAGGAGAGCGAATAGCTGTCGGCTTTGGAAGCGGCGCCGCGATCGACCGGGCCGGTGAAGTCGATCTCGAAGCCGTCGCGCGTCGCTCGCACTTCGGCAATGCCCAAAGGGAGGTTGCCGTAGGACGGATTGTCAATCCGTCCGGGTAGATCCTGCCTGCCGGGCAGGACCGGACCGGCTTGGCGAGCCGGTCCTACAGGCCGCAGGCGGACGATCGAGCCGACGTTGGCCCCGCCGCCCCAGCCGCTGTCGCGCAGGTTGCCGATGTACAGGTCGCCGCTCGGGGCGACGGCGCAGCACACCGGGCCTTGCAGCGCGCCCTCGGAAAGTAGCCGTCTCGCTCCGCGAGACGATTCATCTCGCGGAGCGAGATGGCTACTTTCAGCCGTGAACTCATACGCCGCACCTTGGTACGTGTCGCCGACCTTTTGCAGGCTCAGGCGGATTAGCCTCCGCGTGTCGTATTCGCAGCCGATGAGGTGGCCTTCGAACGGGCCGAACAGATCGCGGCCCAGCTTCTGCCGTATGGCCGGCGGCGTGTGGAGGAACGCGATGCCGTTGACGCTTCGCGTCCAGGGGTGCGGGATGTCGATGGCCGGAGGAGTAAGCGGCGGATGCACACCCGGCCGGAAGTCGAGTTTGTTGACGAAGCCATAGTGCGCGCCGGGCCGCAGGTGGTTCAGCTCGTTGAACGGGTTGTAGTTGCCCTGGTTGTCGGTGACGAACAGCGCCCCGTCGCGGTTGAGCGCGAGTCCCATCGGAAATCGCAGCCCGCTGCAAATCTCCTCGATGCCAAACGGCCGCGGGTCGTCTTCCGTGGGCTTCCGCGAGACGAGCTTCAGCGCCTTGCCGCGCAGGTGGGCGGCGGCCGGGCTACGATTATCCTGCTGGCACGGCAGGGCGATGTAGTAATTGCCCGTGGCGTCGCGCTCCAGGCCGACCGCCCAATCGTGATAGTCGTCGGTGACGCCCCAGCCGGAGGCGAGCGTCTCAATGCGATCGGCCCGGCCATCGCGATCGGTGTCGTGCAGGCGCAGCAAAGCGTGCTTGTGGATTACGTCGACTGCGCCGTCGCGCGCCGCGACACCATACGGCGCGGCCAGGCCGTCGGCCAACGTGGTGAGCTTGTCTTCCACCCCGTCGCCGTCGCTGTCGCGGGCCAGCAGGACGCGCCCCTTGAGGTCGGAAATAACGAGCGAGCCGTCCTCGCGCCACGCCAGGGCGGTGGGCATGATGTCGTCGGGCAGCGGCAGCCGCACGGCCTCGTAGCCGGGCACGATGTCGAGCTTCGCTGGAGGAAGAAGCCCGGCTTCTCCAAGACGCCGGGCTTTTGGGGCGATGGCCGGCGCAGGGCTTGCTTCCGGCTTCGTGTCCAAGCGATCCACCGGCAACTTGGTCACGTAGGCTACGGTGAATTCCACCCGCCCCGGTTGGGCTATGAAGCGCCGCCTTTCCCACAGGCTAAAGCTGCCCGTCTTCAGCAGCTCCGGCGCGGCTTGCTCGCGAGGAAGCATCTCCCGAGACAGACCGACTCGGAAGATCGGCGGGTCCTTAACGGCCGACGACGGGAGCAGTCGAAAATCGAACTCTAATCGGTGAAGACGGACTTCGATCTGCCGCAAGAACCCACTTTCGCCGGCGGCCAAGTGCCGGTCGGTCGCGCCATCCAGCGCTGTAAAGGTCTGCGTGACGGCCACGACGAGGCCGCGGCCGGCGCCGTCTTCGAAATGCAGCCGGTAGGTGAACCGCACGCCCGCTTCGACGAACTCCAGCGAGTCCAGCTCCGTGGCGAACTGCCCTTGCTTGAGCGGCGGCACGAGCTTGCGGCCTATGTTGAGATATCGCAGCAGCTCGCTCTCGCCCGCGCTCGGCGAAAAGACGTGCGTGCCGCCCGGCTCCCAGTGCCAGCTCTTGCCCTGGGTGTATTGCCGGGCCGTGTCGCCGATCCACCAGCCGGCCAGCGAGCCGGTCTCCAGGTCGAACAGGACGTTGTGCCGGTTCGGCAGGCCGATCACCAGCGGCTTGACGAACGTCTTGTCGCCCACCTTGAGCACGTCGGTCAGCACGATGGCCCGCTCCTTCTCACTTGGCAGATTGCGGCAGCGAAGCGCCCGCACCGGCCCCGGCTGCCGGGGCTGAAAGTCACGCTCGTTGAGCACCTGCCACACGGCCGCGAGCTGGTCCTCCAGCCGGTCGCGCAGCACGCCGCGGACCGGCACTACCAGCGAGGGCATCTCCATATTCGGCACGACGCGGGCCGGGTTGGGCGTGAAGCGGTCGAACCACTCCCGCCGCACCCGACGGCCGAGCATTGCCAGGTCCGGGCCGCGTGAGCGGATTTCGTCCTTCTCCGGCATCGCCCGGCCGATCTGGTGGCAGCTCGTGCAGCCGAAGCCGTCGGAGGTGACGAGCCGTGAGCCAGCGACGCGCTGGGCTACCGGATCAAGTGCGCCGGCCGGATTCACGTTCGCCGGCGGCTCGCGGCTAAGCGAAGCGTCCGGCATGCGGTCGGTGTCCGTGAAGTGCTTCACGAATACCGCCATTTCTGCGTCCGACAGATCGAACCGCGGCATGCGAATCCGCAGCCACGGCCGCAGCGGCGCGTTCTTCGTCGCGATGGCGTCGCGCAGCGCCTGCTCGTGCAGTTTGTCGCCGATCCCGTGCAGCGCCGGCGGCTTCATCGCCGTCAGCGCCGGCGCGAGCTGAGGATGCGCCGCCACGACGCCGGGGAGCAAGCCGGCCAGCCCGTCGGTGGTGCCGCGCGCGTGGCAGCCGAGACAATTGCGCTCGGCGATGATAAGGGCAGGTCGCCCGCTGTCATTCTGGCGCATCCTGTCATTCTGAGCGGAGCGAAGAATCTCGGGTCGCGGCGCGAGCGAAGTAAAGTACTCGCGCAATGCCGCCCGCGCCGATGGCGGCAGCCGATATCCCGGCCGGCGCTTGGCCGGCAGGGGGTCACCGAGACACCCGTCGTCCCCAGGGGCGGCGCCCGTCAGCCGTGGGATCGTCCGCGGCTTGGCGTCGATCTCCGGCCCGGCCGCGTCGGGCAGCTTGTGGCAATTGACGCATCGGTGCCGCAACGCCAGATCGCGTCCCTCCGCGACCCGCTTCGGTTGGGCTACGACAGGCTGGCGCTCGAGTGCTTCCCTCTTCAGCGTCGCCAGGTACATGGAGATGTCGGTGCGTTCCTGCTCTGTCAGGGGGAACACGGGCATGCGATGGTCGGGGTTTGGCCCGGCGGGGTTGGCGAGCCAGCGGGCGAAGAAATCGGTGGGCCGCTTCTCCGCCACGCGCGACAAATCGCCGCCGCTGAACAGGCCGCCCCGGCCGAGCTTCCCCACTTCATGGCAGGCCAGACAGCCCAACGAGACGAACGCCTCGCAGCCCGCCGCGGCCGGCGACCCGGACGGCTGGCGAGGCGATTTCACGTCCTTTGTCTTCTCCGCCTTGGCGGGCCGGGAAATCGGAGGCGGGATGCTTTCGATTGGCCGTTCGGATTTCGCCAGCAGGTACTCGGCGATCGCTTCGGCTTCGTCGCGGGTGAGCCCGAGCGCGGGCATGCGCGACCGGAGTGCCGCGTCCCCCGCGGCGCCGTCATGCCCCGCGTGCTGAATCCAATCGGCAAGCCAGGCGCGATCGATATTCCCCGCCAATCGTGTGAGCGCGGGCGCCGGCAGTGGCCGCGCGGTCTCGGTGCGGTTGTGACAGGCGCCGCACCTCAAGGCGCGGGCAAGCTGCTCGCCCTCTGCGAAGCGGCGATCCGGCTCCTCCGGCGGATCGTGAAACAAGTGCCACGCCGGCACCGGCTCGAGCGCGAACTTCGGCCCCTGCCAGTAGAGCCCAATTCGCGGCCCATCGACCGTCTTGCGAAACTCGACCTCCAGCGGATGGTGGCCGTAG
>JBGQHD010000279.1:0-6612 GCA_041497795.1 Planctomycetia bacterium | reverse complement strand
TGCTTGGGGTGGGGGGTGGGGTGGTTTTTTGTGGGGGTTTTTTTTTGTGTTTGGGGGGGGGGGGGGGCGCGCCGCGCACACCCCCCCACCCCCGACCCCTTCACGTCCCAGCACTGGCCCCAGGGCCCGCCCCGTGTACGACGCCTCGACCGCCGCCACTTCCTCCGGCGTGCCGGTGGCCACGATTCGGCCGCCCTCGGCGCCGCCCTCCGGGCCCAGGTCGATGACCCAATCGGCCGTCTTGATCACGTCGAGGTTGTGCTCGACCACGAGCACGGTGTTGCACTGATCGACGAAATCGTGCAGCACCTTGAGCAGCAGCTTGATGTCGGCGAAGTGCAGCCCGGTCGTCGGCTCATCGAGCAGGTAGAGCGTCTTGCCGGTGCTCTTCTTCACCAGCTCGCGGGCCAGCTTGATCCGCTGGGCCTCGCCGCCCGAGAGAGTCGGCGATGGCTGGCCGAGCTTCAAATAGTCGAGCCCCACGTCGTGCAGCGTCTGGAGCTTCGAGCGAATCGCCGGGATGTTCTCGAAGTGGTCCAGGGCCTGCTGCACGTCCATCTCCAGCACGTCGGAGATCGACTTGCCCTTGTAGAGAATCTGCAGCGTCTCGCGGTTGAAGCGATGCCCTTGGCACAGCGGGCAAGTGACCCACACGTCGGCCAGGAAGTCCATTTCCAGCCGGTTGGAGCCGTTCCCCTCGCAGGCCTCGCAGCGGCCGCCGGAGACGTTGAAGCTGAACCGCCCTTCCTTGTAGCCGCGCGTCTTGCTATCGGGCAGCCGCGTGTAGAGGCGGCGGATTTCGTCGAAGACCTTGATGTAGGTGGCTGGGTTGGAGCGCGGCGTGCGGCCGATGGGCGACTGGTCGATGGCGATCAGCTTGTCGAGGTGCTCCAGGCCGTCGATACGCTCGTGACCGCCCGGCCGGCCCTCGCCGCGGTTGAGGTCGCGCAGCAGGGCCTCTGAGAGTATGTCGTTGACCAGCGAGCTTTTGCCGGAGCCGGAGACGCCGGTCACGCAGACGAACGCCCCCAGCGGGATCGGGACGTCGATGTTCTTGAGGTTGTTGTGCGTTGCGCCGACGACGGTGAGCCATTTGGTAGGTCCCGCCTGCCGGGCGGGACCGGCGTGGTCGTCGTCGCTCCGCGCCTCGTCGCGCCCATCGCGTCCATGCTCGGAGCGTGCCACCCGTGGGGCAGAACCGGTCCCGCCCGGCAGGCGGGACCTACCGACCGGCCGTCGCTGCGCCGGCACCTCGATCTTCTTCTCGCCCGCAAGGAACTGCCCGGTCAGGCTCTGCGGCTGCCGCATCAGCTCTTCGACGTGGCCGGCGGCGACCACCTGGCCGCCGCGCACGCCGGGGCCGGGGCCGAAGTCGATGATGTGGTCGGCCGCGCGCATCGTCTCTTCGTCGTGCTCGACGACGACGACCGTGTTGCCCAGGTCGCGAAGCTGCGTCAGCGAATCCAGCAGCCGCTGGTTATCGCGCTGGTGCAGGCCAATCGACGGCTCGTCGAGGATGTAAAGCACGCCGACCAGCCCGCAGCCGATCTGGCCAGCCAGCCGGATGCGCTGCGACTCGCCGCCCGATAGGGTGGGCGCCGTGCGGTCGAGCGAGAGATAATCGAGCCCCACGCCCAGCAGAAAGCCGAGCCGGCCGCGGATTTCCTTGAGCACCTCGGCGGCGATCGTTTGCCGCGTCGGGTCCAGCTCCAGCTCGCTGAAGAAGTCACTGGCCTCGGTCACCGACAACGCGCACACACCAGGCAACGAGCGCGTGGCCGCATCGGCAAATCGGGCATGGCGGGTGGTCAGCGTGGCGGCCCGCGCTTGGGAATTGAGCCGCTGGCCGTCGCACTCGCCGCAGCGGACGATGCTCATGTACTTCTCGAGCTGCCGCCGGTGCATGCCGCTCTGGCTGCCGCGGTACTTGCTCAGCAGCTCGGGGATCAGGCCCTCCCATTTGCCGCCGTATTTATAGACTCCGCCGCCGTGTTTCCAGGTGTAGGTAATGTGCAGGTCGCCGGCGCCCCACAGCAGGGCCTTCTGCCACTGCGGGTCGAGGTCTTCCCAGGGCGTTTCGAGGATCGTGCCCGGCTCGAGCTTGTGCTGGTACTCCAGCGTGTCGGCCAGGCCCTCGAAAGTGTGCCGCCGCCAGCGGCCCAGGTCGCGCCAGGGGCCGATCAGCTCGAAGCAGCCCTGCTGGAACGACTTCGCCGGGTCGGTGATCAGCTTTTCCGGCGCGAAGGTGTAAGCCTCGCCCAGGCCGTCGCACTTCAGGCACATGCCCTGCGGGCTATTGAAGCTGAAGAGCTGCGGGCTGGGCGGCTCGAAGCTCAAGCGGCAATGCGTGCAGGCGTAATCGGCGGAGAAGGTGGTGGAGTGCGGAGTGTCAGAATTCGGAATGCGGAATTCGGAATCCGGAGTGTCGGATTCTTGATCGGTGCTCTCAAGGCGCTGTTTTCTGCCTCCTGCCTCCTGCCTCCTGACACCTGACTCCTCCTCCTCCGTCGCCACCACCAGCGTGCCGCCGCCGACTTTCAGCGCCAGCTCGATGGCCTCAGCCAGCCGGGCGCGGATCTTCTCCGAGGCGACCAGGCGATCGACCACCACTTCGATGTTGTGCCGCATCTGCCGGTCGAGCCGCAGATCGTCGGCGAGGCTGATGGTCCGGCCATCGACTCTGGCCCGCACGAAGCCTTGCTTCAGCAAATCCTCGAACAGATCGCGGTGCTCGCCCTTCTGCGCCCGCACGACCGGGGCGAGGAGGGAGAACTTCGTGCCCTCGGGCAACTGAGCGATCTGGGCGATGATCTGCTCGCGCGTCTGCGCGGTGATCGGCCGGCCGCACTGCGGGCAATGGCCTTGGCCGCACCGCGCGTAGAGCACCCGCAGATAGTCGTAGATTTCAGTGATCGTGCCGACGGTCGAGCGCGGGTTCTGGCCGCTGGTCTTCTGCGAGATCGAGATCGACGGACTGAGCCCGTCGATCGAATCGACGTCCGGCTTGGGCATCTGCCCGAGGAACTGCCGGGCGAAGGTCGAGAGGCTCTCGACATATCGCCGTTGTCCCTCGGCGTACAGCGTGTCGAAGGCCAGCGAGCTTTTGCCCGACCCGCTGACGCCGGTCAAGCAGATGAGCCGATTACGGGGCAGAACCAGATCGATGTCGCGAAGGTTATGCTCGCGGGCGCCTTTGATGACGATATCCGAAGCAGCCATGCTTGGTGCCGTGGGGACGAGTGCAGCGGTTGGGCGATCCTGCCCTGGCGCGCCGATTCGGGTGGGCCGCCGTCGGCCAAGGCAAGTCCCGAATTCTAGGGCAGGCGTTTCCGCGCCGACAAGTTGCATTCGCCAAGTTATTGATGGGCAGTCACCGTGCAGGGCGACCCCTCGTCTGGGCCCCTGGTCGCTGGGCTCACGAAACGCGTGGCCGGTCGAGCGACCGGAGCGGGGCTTGCTCTTCGCCACTTTTGCTTTGCTCAAAACGACTTAGGTCAAAGCCACAAGATGTGACCCTGCCCGCCGAAAGTCCCTCCCGACCACCTCGCCGTAACCTACGATTGGGTAGCCCCGGCGGCCCGCTGGGTCGGCGGAGGAGATCGCAATGTCCCCCGAAGATACGCGCATCTTGGTGATCGAGAGCGATGCGGACGAGTTTCGTCGCATCGAGCGGTCGCTGACTGACGCGCGGGGAGCCATCGAGGCGGTGTGGGGGCTGTTCGACCTCACCCGCGTCGCCTCGCTGACCGAGGCGCTGACGCTGCTGCGCACCAACACATTCGACGCGGCCTTGCTCTCGCTGCGGTTGTCCGACTCGCAAGGCGTGCCCACGCTCATCAAGGTGCTGGCGGCCGCTCCGCAACTGCCCGTCGTCGTTCTGGCCGACGCCGACGACGACCACTCCGCCACCGCCCTCATCTACCACGGCGCGCAGGACTATCTGCTGCGCACCGAGCGCACGCCCCGCCTGCTGACCCGCACCTTGCGGGCGTCGATCCAGCGCAAACGGGCCGAGCTGATCGTGGCCGAATCGCGGCTGGGCATCATCTGGCGGCTGGCTAAGGCGGCCGAATACCGGGACGAGGAAACCGGCAACCACGTGGTGCGGGTCGGCTGCTACAGCAAGCTGATCGCCGAGTCGCTAAACATGGACCGCGAGTTCGTCGAGCACCTTTTCTTCACGGCGCCGCTGCACGACATCGGCAAGATCGGGATCCCCGACTCGATCCTCCGCAAGCCCGGTCCGCTGACGCCCGAGGAGTGGGTCGTCATGCGGCAGCATTGCCAGATCGGGGCGGAAATCCTCCGCGACGACGCCAAGGCGATGGCCCTGTACCGCTCGTGGCACGGGCTGCAATGCGACCTGGACGGCGGCGACCCGATTCGCGACATGGCCTGTCGCATCGCGCTGACGCACCACGAACGCTGGGACGGCGCCGGCTATCCGGCCGGATTGGATCACGAGCACATCCCGCTCGAGGGGCGGATCGTGGCCCTGAGCGACGTGTTCGACGCCCTCATGTCCGAGCGTCCTTACAAGCCGGCCTATTCCGAGGAGCAGGCCATCTCGACCCTGCGCGACGGAGCCGGCCACCACTTCGACCCCCGGATCTACGCGGCATTCGAAGCCTCGCTGCCGGAAGTTCGCAAGGTACGAGAGCGCTTCGCCGACCGCGTGACGGCGGCGGTGTAGGTGCCGCGAGCCGAGCGGCACAGGTCCCGCCACGGACAGCGGCGCATCGGTCCCGCTTGGCTCGCGGGACCTACTTCGGTTTGCAATAGCTCAAAGCCAGGAGCGCGTAGCCGGTAACCAGGTTGGCGTCCTCCTCGAGCCAACGGGCATTCGCGTTCACCCAGCTTCCGTCCTTTTGTTGTCGGGCGGCGAGGGCGGCGATCAGCTCGCGCCG
This sequence comes from Planctomycetia bacterium, assembly GCA_041497795.1. Lineage (GTDB taxonomy): Bacteria > Planctomycetota > Planctomycetia > Pirellulales > S012-138 > JBGQHD01. Next base: position 1,705 of record JBGQHD010000279.1, on the reverse strand, counting down.
CCAGTTGTGGACCTCGCCCTTGTCGTCCTTGAATTCGTCCTGTCCCAAGGCCGTCAGCGCTTTGGCGAACGTGTGGTAGTAGTAGTACAGGCCCGCGTCCCCCATGCCGGGGTTCGAGTCCAAGTCGTAATGCTTGCCGATCCACTGGACGACGGCCTTCACGCGGGGATCGTCGGGCTTCACGCCGCAGTAGATCATGCTCTTGAGGCCGGCGTAGGTCATCGAGGCGTAGCTCCGCAGCCCGCCGTCGGCGTTGACGCCGGCCGGGCTTTCGCCGCCAGCGGCGGGCGTGTAGTAGAAGCCGCCCACGTCGTCGCCTTTGGCCTTGGCGGCGAACGGCAACGTGTTGTGCTCGCTCTCCAAGTTCTGGGCGCGCGACACGAAGACCAGGGCGTTCTTCACCGCCGGATCATCCGGGCCGTTACCCAAGGCCGCCAGCGCGTCGAGGAACACCTGCGTATTCGACAGATCGGGCCGGGCCTTGCGTCCGTAACCGGCACCGCCGAAGGCCGCGTTGGACTTGTCGATCGGCTTGCCGTCGGCCGTTTTGTCCCCTTCGTTCCACTGGTGCTTCTTGAGCCACTTCTCGGCCGCCTTCAAGATGGCGTCATAGCGGCCGTCCTTGTTGGCTTCTTTGAAGCAGACGACGCTCAAGGACGTTTCGTAGTTGGGAACCCCGCTCTTGGGTGGGTGGATGCCGCCGTCGTCCTGCACGAAGCCCTTGAGGTACTTCAGGGCTTTGGCAACGGCCGGATCGCTCGGGCCGCGGCCGTGCCGGAGCAGGGCGGTGGTCACCACGGCGGTGATGGCCGGGCTGGCGTCCTTGGCGGTGCCAAACGAGCCGTTGGCGGCCTGCCGAGCCAACAGCGATTCGACGCCGCGAGACACCACACTCTCGTAGGTTTTGGCGATACTCGCCGCATCGTCGGCCGCCCGCGCGGGCAAAGCGCAAACGGCGGCCAGCAACGTCCATCCGATCGCTCGGTTGATCAGCCAACGCATAACGTTCTCCGATTTGGAAGGGTTGTTTGACGAGGGAACAATCCCTAGTTTTCCTAGTCGCCCCATTCTGCGCCGTCGTATGCGACTTTTCGACAACGCCTTCGATGACGCGCCTCTTCTATTGTTGCACCCGCGCTGCGAAAGCGTTCCTCTCGTTATTGTAATTGCGAAGTTCGTGTCAAGCACCTGCTTGAGGAATCGACACGGCAGTCGTATACTTCGCCGTTGCGTGGATAACTCGAAAGAGCACAGGACGCACATAAACGGACGTTAATCGCTCGCGGATGGCTTTCCGCTCTTCATGACACCACAGCGTGACGCGGCGCAAAGTGTCGGCGAGCAAGGGATTGCGGGTAGATTCGGAGACCCAATTAAGGAGTATCTCGATGGCATCCACCACGGCATCGTCTGGTTCGGCAACTTCTGGTTCGGCCTCGTCGACTGCGGCATCCTCGACTGCGGCATCGAGTTCGGCGTCTTCCGTTGCGCCTGTGGAGCGTATCGGAAGCACGGCCGGCGACATCTGGTGCTTCCTGAGCAATCAGGGGCCCCAGTCGATCACCAAGCTGATTAACGCGCTCGACGCCCCGCGCGATACGATTCTTCAGGCCCTCGGCTGGTTGGCGCGAGAAGGCAAGATCCACATCGACGACGACAGCCGTAGTCGCGTGGTGTCGCTATAACAGTAATTGCCACCCCTACG
>JBGQHD010000278.1:0-6617 GCA_041497795.1 Planctomycetia bacterium | reverse complement strand
GCAACATTCAGGTCATCGCCGGGGCCGATTTGCCGAACTATGAGAAGGAGATCAAGCACCTCGCGCCGGGGTGCAGCGTGACGGTGGATGGCGAAGTCATCGCCTCGCAGGGGCAGGGGCAGGCGACCGAGATCAAAGCCAAGTCCGTCACCGTCCACGGCTGGGCCGATCCGGAAGGGTATCCGCTCCAGAAAAAGCGGCACACGTTCGAGAAGCTCCGCGAGTGGGCCCATCTGCGGCCGCGGACGAATACGTTCAGTGCCATTGCCCGCGTGCGGAACCAGGTCTGCCGGTCGATCCACGATTTCTTTCAGGAGCAGGGCTTTCTCTACGTCCACACGCCGATCATCACGGCCAGCGACTGCGAGGGGGCCGGAGCCATGTTCCGCGTCACCACGCTCGACCTGGCCAAGGTGCCCCGCACGCCCGGCGGCGAGGTCGATTTCCACCAGGACTTCTTCGATCGGCCCAGCTACCTGACGGTGAGCGGCCAGCTCGAGGCCGAGACCTTCGCCTGCGCGCTGGGCAAGGTGTACACCTTCGGGCCGACGTTCCGGGCCGAGAACTCCAACACCGCCCGGCACCTGGCCGAGTTCTGGATGGTCGAGCCGGAGATGGCCTTCTTCGACCTGGACGACAACATGGCCCTGGCCGAGGCGTTCCTCAAACGCATCTTCCGCGACGTGCTGGAGAAGTGCGCCGAAGACATGGCCTTCTTCAACGAGCGGATCGACAACACGATCCTCGCCACGCTGCAAGGCATCCTCAATAGCGAGTTCAAGCGGGTAAGCTACACCGACGCCGTGGCCATTCTCGAAAAATCGGGCAAGCAGTTCGAGTTCCCCGTCGCCTGGGGTAAGGACCTGCAAGCCGAGCACGAGCGCTATCTGACCGAGGAAGAGTTCAAGAGCCCGGTGATCCTCTACAACTACCCGCGGACGATCAAGCCGTTCTACATGCGACTGAACGATGAAGGCCCAGGCGGCGACGGCCCAGATGGTGACGGCAAAACGGTGCGGGCGATGGACGTGCTGATGCCCAAGGTGGGCGAGATCATCGGCGGCAGCCAGCGCGAGGAGCGGCTCGACGTGCTCGAGCAGCGGATGAAAGATCAGCACCTCGACCCCGCCGGCTACTGGTGGTATCTCGACCTGCGGCGCTACGGCACCGTGCCGCACGCCGGCTTCGGGCTCGGCCTGGAGCGGGTGCTCTTGTTCGTGACCGGCATGGCCAACATCCGCGACGTGATCCCGTTCCCGCGGACGCCGAAGAGTGCCGAATTCTAAGACTCTGAACCACAAAAGGACACGAAGGACACAAAGGAAAGCGATCGCACTCGCGTTTCTTCGTGCTCTTCGTGCCCTTGGTGGTTCTTTCTGATGCGGGCCATTCCGACTACGCGCCGTGACGCCAGGGGAAACTCGCCGGTTTGCCGGCTGGACAAACCCTGCCGGCAAGCGAAGAATTGGCTCCGTGGCCGGCGGCCATTCTTCTGCGTGGCCGATTTCGTCCGGCGCGCCGGTCAACCCCTCGGCCCTCGCACACACTCCTGGGAGCCTCGCTCGATGACGCTCGAACGCATCATTCACGTCGCCAACGGCTGGTCTCGGCTGACGATCCATCTGCTGCTGGTGGTCGGCGGCGGCGTCACGTTCATCACCGGCTTGGTGCTGGCCAACACGTTAGCGTATGGCGTAGGCGTCGGCCTCGGCGTCCTCCTGGCCATCGCCGGCCCGCTCGTTGGCCTCTTGGGAATCGTCCTCCTCTGCGGCCACTTCACCTTGCAGCCCAATGAAGCCCGCGTGCTGCTCCTCTTTGGCGAGTACAAGGGCACCGTCCGCGAGAGCGGCTTCTGGTGGACCAATCCCTTCATGACCAAGCTGCGCCTGTCGCTCCGCTCGCGGAACCTGGAGGGGGCCAAGCTGAAGGTCAACGACAAGACCGGCAATCCCATCGAGATCGCCGCGGTCATCGTGTGGCGCGTGCACGACACGGCGGAAGCCTCGTTCGACGTGGACAAGTACGAGGAATACGTGCGCGTGCAAAGCGAATCGGCCGTGCGGCACCTGGCCAACTCCTACGCCTATGACCACGGCGAGGCGCACGAGATCACGCTCCGCAGCGGCGTCGAGGAGGTGTCGCAGGCCCTGGCCAAGGAGCTGCAGGAGCGGCTCAGCAAGGCGGGCGTCCGCGTCGAGGAGGCCCGGCTGACCCACCTGGCTTACGCGCCGGAGATCGCCCAGGTGATGCTCCGCCGCCAGCAGGCCGAGGCGGTGATCGCGGCCCGCCAGAAGATCGTCCAAGGCGCCGTCAGCATGGTGCAGATGGCGCTGCGGGAGCTCGCCGACCAGCACGTGGTCATCCTCAACGAAGAGCGGAAGGCCGCCATGGTCAGCAACCTGCTGGTGGTGCTGTGCAGCGAGAGCGAAACCCAGCCGGTGCTGGGCGTGGGCAATACGTAGGTCCGGCTTGCCGAGCCGGACAATGTGCGCCGCGCAGTAAGAAGCCCGACTTCTGGAAGAAGCCGGGCTTCTGGATGGTTCGCTTGGCAGCGGAGCGCTACGGCTGGGCTTTCGGCGGCGGTGCCAAGCCGCCGCCGGCTTGCTGGGCCTTCTGGATCGAGTCGGCCATTTCCTCCGCGTACTGCTGAGCCATTTTGCCCACGATGCGGGCCAGCGCGGTGGTGGCCTTCTTGCCCGGCGGCGAAGAGGGCTGCGGGACGGGATCCGCCTTGGCTTTGGCGACCACCTTGGGTTCGGCCGGCGCGGGTGCGGGCTCCTTGGGCGTGGCCGGGGCCGCCTCGACGGTCTTCGGGGCCGGTTTGGAATCGTCGGCAGCCGCGACCTTTCTCGGCGTCACCGGCGGCGCGGCCTCGCGCAGCGGATCGAACTGGGCAGTGCCCTCGGCGGTGCCCTCGGTCTTGGGCGGCTCGGTCGTGGCGTTGGCCTTGGGGGGCTCGGACGTCTTGGCGGGCGCCTTCGCCGGAGGCTTCACGCCCTCCAGGATGTTGGGCTCGTTGGCCTTGATGCGGTTGAAGCGTTTTTCGTTCTCGGTCAGCCGCCGGGCGGCCTCCTTGCTGCGGGCCGTGACGCGGGCCGTTTCGATCAGCAGCCGGGCCTTGCCCTGGATCCGCTCCAGCGCCTTATCAATGCTGTATAGATCGTCGGCCGCGGTGGCCTCGAGATCGGCCCCCGTGGTGAAGTCGGCCTTGGCCTCATCCGGCTGGCCGAGCTGCCATTGGGCCAGCCCGCGGAAGTAGTACACGCGCGGGTCCTCGGTCTTGCCGGCCACGGCGGTGGAGAGCAGCTCGTGCGCCTCCTTGTATTCCTTGGCGAAATAGGCGTGCACGCCGCCGCCGTACAACTGCTTGGTCACCGGCTCATCGGCCGCCGCGGCGGGATTGACCGACACGAGATTGGCCGACATGGCGTTGGCCAGCAAGGCCGCCACGAGCGCGGGAAGAAGAACACGTCGCATCGCCTGGCTCCTGATTTTCACCGGCCTGGCGGGGAGGGCGCGCCGCACGCCACGGCCGGAAAGAGTAGGTGTTTTCCGCGAAGACGCGATGAACTAACGCCACTGCGGATCGAAGCAATCCCAATCGATCCCACTGCCAGTACGGTCGATCATAAGCTGGTCCGATCGACCCTGCAAGGAATTCGCGGCCGTAGGTTCCGCCTGCCGGGCGGAACAGAACGCTTACGCCGCCCTATCCACGGTGCCGCTCGGCTCGCGGCACAGCACTTCTTGATGTCCTTACTTCCTGATGTCCTTCATGTCGTACAGCGGCAAGTGCCGGTAATACACCTCGAGAATAAACGTGTTGAGGCACGTGACATACAACCGGCCGCCGAACTGCCCCCACTTATCGCCGGCAGGATCCCAACTTCCGGCCTCGGCGCCGTCCTTCACCTGGGCCTTCGGCAGGATCTCGCGAATCACCTTGTTCCATTTGTCCCACGGCTCGCCGCCGTAGTGATGGACGGTCTGCGTCGCGTAGTACCAGAAGTAAGCGTCGCGGCCGCGGCTGGTGAGATCGTCCCACCGCTCCCATTTCGGAAGGTTCTCGGCCGACACGAGGTATTCGACGCCGCGCTGCAGACGCTTGTCGCTCCGCGGCCAGCCCAGCCACTCCCGGCACAGGAGCGCCTCAGCGGTCATCGAGGGCGTGGCCTGGTCCGTCTTGGTCAGGTAGCCGTACATGACGCCGTCCACGGAGCAGTCGTCCAGGAACTTGGTGATGCGGTCAAACGTCCGCTGCGGCACGTCGATCTTCGCCATCTTGGCGCTTTGCAGGCCCATCAGAATCCAGCCCGTCACCGACACGTCGGCGTCCTGCTCGTTCGGATTATAGCGCCAGCCGCCGAGGTTGCTTTGCGAGTTGACGCAGAACTTGACAGCCTTCTCGGCCGGGCCTTTGAGCGACGGGTCTTCCGTCATGCCGTACAGCTCGCACAGGGCGATCGTGCATTGGCCGTGGACGTACATCCGATGATGCCCGCTGTCGGTGCGCCAGGAGCCGTTCTCCTGCTGCCGCGAGAGCAAAAAGTCCTTGCCCTTGAGCACCTGCTCCATGTGCTTGCCGCGCTTGTGGGTGTTGCCCGTCCCCTGGAAGGCCAGCAGGGCCATCGCCGTGGCGGCAGCCCGCTCCTCGGGTTGCACGCCGCCGCCATACGGCCCGCTGAGCGACCACGACCCATCGCCCTGCTGTTGCTTCTTGAGCCAGGCGAGCGCCATCTGGACGCCCTTCTCGGTGACCTTCGTGCCGCCGAACTTGGTGAGGTTGGCGTCGCGCGAGCCGATCTCACGGCCCTTGAGACCGTTGCCGATGCCGGGCGCGACCACGTCGCTGCTGGCAAAGGCCCCCATCCCCGAGCCGTTCAGCGCCAAGTCCACCTTGCCCGGCGCCGAAAACGGGTCATCGACCGGCGGCAGGTCGGAGATCGAGAGGATCTTGTTCTTGGTGTCGGTCAGCGACTTGTAATCGAACTGGTCGGTGCCCAGCGGATCGCCCAGTTCATCGGCCCAGGGGTTGGGGACCACTTCGAGGTGCGCCGGCTCCGGCGCGGCGGCGGCCATGTAGAACAGGCCCAGGACGAGCAGCACCAGCATGTGCACCACGCCGCTGATCAGCCACGGCGGGGCGTTCTTCACCACGTCGCCCATCGCCAGCGGCTCGTCGTCTGCGCTTTCCGTCTGAGCGGCCCGACTGCGCGCCGTGGGCAGCACCGGCTCGCCACCCGGACGAACTGGCACCGGCCTGCTGACCGGCACCGGCCGCGACGGCTGGGCCTGGCCATTGGTCGTCGCGGGAATCGGCTGAGCGCCGGGCAACGGCCGTGGCTGCAAATTGTGCGACATGCAGAGACTCCCATCCGCATTGGCCGCGGCTGACCAACCTTCGGGTAGCTGAACTCGCCAGAGTTCAATTCCCCGAAGTCTGGCGACTTCGGCTACGCGACAAAGCGCATCACACGCGACTAGGGAAAGTCTAGCAGCCGGCCCTTCGACTGCCAAGCAAATGTCCGGCTAATCCTTCCCGGCCCGCTTGTGGGGCACGTTTCCTAACGTGCCCGCAACCTGGCGGCGCTACAAAGTGCAACGGAACTTGACTTACGGGGGTAGCTGAACTCGCCAGAGTTCAGCCTTCCCCGAAGTCTGGCGACTTCGGCTACCTGCGGGGCACGTTGGAAACGTGCCCCACGCCCTAATCCTGCATGCGCAGGGTCAGCTCTTGGCGCTTCCCCTCGCGCAGTACGGTGAAAGGAACTTGTTCGCTCGGCTTCTTTTGGACGAGCAAAGCAAAGAGGTCGGTCTCCCGCATCGGCTCCGCGCGGCCGTCGACCGAGACGATGATGTCCCCCACGCGGAAGCCAGTCTGTTTGGCCAGGCCGTGAGGGCCGCCGTACTGTCCCATGTAGCGAACGCGTAAGGCCATCGTATCGTCGGCCACGCCCGCCTTGCGCCGCGCCTCTTCCGGCACGTCTTCCAGCACCATCCCTCCGGTCGTCATCCGCCGCAACGACCACGACGTGGAGCGCCACGACAAGTCGTCCCGTTGGCGCCAGCCTTTTTCCAGCGTGAGCTGGCGTTCGGCCGGCGGGGCGGCCTGTCCCTTGCGGTGCACGACGGCCGTCAGCTTGCCCTCGGCCGGCGCGTTGTGTAGCACCCATTGGATGTCGGCCAGGGAGAGCAGCGTCTGGCCCGCGAGCGAGACGATTTCATCGCCGGCCTGGAAGCCGTCCCGCTCGGCCTGTGAGCCTGGGACGATGCGCTTGACGGTGGCCTTCTCCTTCGGGTCCATGACCAGGCCGAACGCCTTGGGATGCGGATACGGGAACAGCAGCTTGTCGGGCAGCGGCTTGCCGGCCGCGCGGAACTCGTGCCGCTGGGCCTCGCCGACCTGGTGGCAGTGAATGCAGCTCTGGGCGAGCTTGCCTTCGTAGTCGAGCTTGCCGGTGTACTTGCCCCGCAGTTGAACGTACTGCTCCGGCACGGCGTGCGCCGGCTTGTCCTGCGAGCTCTTGCCGGCCAGCGACGAGGCGTTGCCGGGATAGCTCTTGTGCAGCTCCAAGGCGGCGGTCAGCGCCTTGGCGAAACCTTCCAGCGACACGTCG
>JBGQHD010000277.1:0-6620 GCA_041497795.1 Planctomycetia bacterium | reverse complement strand
CGGCCGAAGGAAGCGGAGCTGGCCCACGCCGACGCCCTGGCGATCCAAAAACAGCTGGCTGCCGACTTTCCCAACCGCCCCGAGTTCCGCCAGGATCTGGCCCGAAGCCACAACAACCTTGGCCTTCTGCTCCGCGCCACGGGCCGGCCGAAGGAAGCGGAGCTGGCCCACGCCGATGCCCTGGCCATCCAAAAACAACTGGCTGCCGACTTTCCCAACCGGCCCGAGTTCCGCCAGGACCTGGGCGGAAGCCACAAGGCCCTGGGCAACCTGCTCAGCGCCACGCGCCGGCTGAAGGAAGCCGAATCGGCCCATGCCGACGCCCTGGCCATTTTTAAGCAGCTGGCCGCCGATTTCCCCACCCGCCCCGAGTTCCGCTCGGATTTGGCCCAATGTTACATCAACCTGGGCCTCCTGCTGCGCGCCACGGGGCGGCGGAAGCAAGCGGAGCTGGCCCACGCCGATGCCCTGGCCATCCAAAAGCAACTAGCCGCTGACTTCCCCAAGGTGCCACATTACCGCAACGAGCTGGCCGGCAACCTGGTCAACCTGGCGCTCCTAGATTACAGCCGTCGGGACTTTGCTCAGGCACGGCGTTGGCTGGAGGAGGCGCAGCCGCACCATCAGGCGGCGCTGCAGGCCAATCCCAGGCACCCGGACTACCGGCAATTCTACTGGAATAACCTTATGGTGTTGACGCAGAGCTGCGCCGGCCAGGGTGACCAGGCCGCGGCCGTCGAAGCCGCCACAAGGGTGCACGACCTCGGCTGGGACCCGCCGGGCAACGCCTACAACGCCGCCTGTGCACTAGCGATGTGTGTCCCGATCGTCGAGACAGACGACAAAGCCAGCAAAGAAGAGCGCGACAGGCAGATGCAGTTCTATGCCGAGCAGGCGATGACCATGCTCCGTGACGCCGTTGCCAAGGGCTTCAAGGACGCCGCCCACATGAAGAAAGACACCGACCTCGACCCGCTGCGCAGCCGCGCCGACTTCCAGAAACTCCTCGCGGAGTTAGAGGCGAAGGCAAAGGCCGAGGGCTAGCAAAAAAACAGCGGAACGAGCAGGATTGCGGCCTTGTTGTTTCTAGCGGGTCTGCACGGCAGTTCTTTGGACAGGCGACAAGCCGTGTGCTAGGTTGCCCGCTGGTCACGTTCCATTGACCTTGGCGGCCTCGTCGATCCCCTCTTTCCGGTCGCGTCACCGGACCGTCCTGGCGGCTTCTCCTTGAGTAAGATCAAAGAGGCTCAGAAGGGCGGCAAACCCGAGGAGATTCGGCCGAAGATCATGAAGATCCGCAAGGACCACGAAGGTAAGCTGGAGGCCCTGCTCACGGATGCCCAGAAAAGCAATGGAAGGAAATGCTGGGCAAGCCGTTGGACCTTGACGACTGAGCGCGCCCTGCGGGCCGGGTCCCCGACCCGCCCCGACCAGACCCAGGAGCAGAGCAATGGCACACGACCAAAAGGCAGACGGAGGACTCGTGGCATGAGATTGTTGCTGTCGGCATGCATTCTGTTGATGTTCGCTGGGGCCACTGCGATCGCATCCGAGCCGATCCCAGACAAGCTTGTGGTGCTGACGTTCGACGATGCCAGCAAGTCGCACTTCACCGTCGCCCGCCCGCTGCTCAAGAAGTACAAGTTCGGGGCGACGTTCTTCGTCACCGAAGGCTTCGATATGACCACCAACAAGCGGGACTACATGACGTGGGACGAGATCGCCCGGCTGCACAAGGACGGGTTCGAGATTGGCAACCACACGCGGGACCACCTGGGGGTCACCGACAAAAACGTCGGGGACCTCGCCGAGCAGGTGCGGGCGATCAACGAACGCTGCAAGGAATACGGCATCCCAGCCCCGGTCAGTTTCGCCTACCCGGGCAATGCCATTACCAAGAACGCCCTCCCCATTCTGAAGGGCCTCGGGATCAAGTTCGCCCGTCGCGGCGGGAGCCCCGAATTTCCCTACAAGGAAGGACGCGGCTTCGCCTTTGAGCCGGGACTCGACCATCCGTTGTTAATACCTTCTGCGGGCGATGCTCGTCCCGGTTGGACACTCGAGGACTTCAAACGGGCGGTTGCCCCGGCCAAGCACGGCAAGATCGCTGTCCTCCAGTTCCACGGGGTTCCGGACACGGCCCACAATTGGGTGGCCACGTCGATTGAGCAGTTTGAAGGCTACCTGAAGTATCTGGCAGACAACAAGTTCCAGGTCATCGCACTACGGGATTTGTCCCGATACGTCGATGAACGGATCGTGCCGACCAATCCGTGGGGCGTCATTGAGGATCGCCAGCGCCAGCTCGCCACCAACCGGCCTGCCCAGAAAATCCCCGAGGAGGCTCGCCGGCAGATGGTCAACGCCCTAGGCGGCGCGTTCCAGATCTTCCGTGACAAGGTCATGGAAGAACTCAAGGTATCGCAAGATCAGAAAAAAAAGCTGCTGGAGCGGCTCCCCACCTACGTTCAGGGAACTATGGAGCACTTCCAGAGCCTCGAAGGCCTCAAGCCCGAGGAGCGGGCCAAGAAAGACCAGGCCTATCGCCAGAAAGCGCAGGAGAAGGTGGCCGCGTTCCTGAAGGAGATCTTGAAGGAAGATCAGCTCAAGAGGCTGCGCCAACTGGAGCTTCAGCAGGAAGGCCCGTTCGCCCTGCTGGCCCGGCCCGACCTCGGGAAAGAACTGAAGCTCACGGACGAGCAGAACAAGCAATTCATGGGCGTGGTCCAGGACATGCAAAAAAAGATCGAACCCCTGATCAAGGAGGCTCAGTCCGGAGGCAATCCCCAGGAAATCATGCCCAAAGTGATGAAGATCCGCCAGCAGTACGAGGGCAAGATCGAGGCGCTTCTCACGGATGTCCAGAAAAAGCAGTGGAAGGAAATGCTGGGCAAGCCGTTGGACCTGGGCGACTGATTCGCTGCGTCGTCCCGAAGCGCAGGAAGTGGAACGATGCTCGTTGACCTCCAGGAGCTGGCTCAGCGGATGCTGGCGGATTACGACGCCAGGACGCCGGGCCAGCTCTTTGGCGAACCCCTCGACCTGACGACCGTCCACGCGTACGCTCTTCAGGCGGAGATCGCCCGGCTGCGCGAGCAACGCGGGGAAAAAGTCATCGGCTACAAGGTCGGCTGCACGAGCCCGGCGGTGCGGCAATAACTGGGTATGGTATTGGCGATGAAGTCTTGAACGCCCTGGTGGGGATCGTCTCCGCCGTTAATGCCGGGTCTCGGCCGCCACCGCACGCGAAGGGTTTTCGCTTAGCCGACGCCTCCCTCCCAGAAGCATGCGCCGAGTTGGTATTTCTTACTTGTCTCGCCGCCGCAGCACAAATCGGTAGCTCTAGCATCTCAGGGTACCGTCCACTCTAATGTCCGAATGCGTGAGCCGCGCTGTTTTGCGTCTGATGGGTTGCTCGCCTCGGCCCAACCTACGACTTCATCGGGACGATGAACCGTATTCGAACACTGCTTTTCATTTTGTTCGCATGGGGCCTGATTGCCGAGGGCCCGGCCGTTGGGGTTGCCAAGGCGCAGAATCGCAGCGGCTCGAGTGGCAGGAGCTATTCGTCCGGCTCGATCAGCTCCAACAGCCGGAGTTCCTCGAGCGGAAAGAACTATTCGCCGGCCTCGCGCCCCTCCTCGACGACTAGTCGCGCCCCTTCCCCTCCTTCCACGTTCAGCAAGCCGACCGGCGGCGGCAACTTCTCGAGCAACAAGCCACCGGCGTCCAGCGGTAAGAGCTACTCGTCCGGGGCCAGTAGTTCCAGTAGTGTCGATACTAAACCGACCAACACTCATGGCGGCGGTTCTTACGATGCTGGTGCGGCTGCCGCGCAGCGCCGGCAAGAGAGTCGGGCGGTTTATAGCGGCGCCAAGACCTACCCTTCCGGCGGGGGCCGCTCCACCAGCGTCGGCAGCCAGCCGGGTGTTGCTCCGCGCGGTTCTTATGATGCCCCGGCGGCTCTCGCGCAGCCGCGGCAAGAGAGCCGCACTCCTTCCAGCAGCGGCAAGAGCTATTCTTCCGGTACCGACTCTCCCAATCCCAGCCCGCCAGGCATGGCGCCGGCGCCTTCGGCCTCGGGGAAGAGCTATGCGTCGAACCGTCCATCGCCCAACGGTCGTTTGGACGGGCATCCTGGCGGATCGAGTACGGTCGCCACAAACCGAAAGCCCTCCGGCGGCTCTTACGACGCGGTGGCTGCCACGGCCCAGCGCCGCGAGGAAAGCCGCGCGGCATTCCGCAAGGGCCAGGAGCCGCAAACTGCGTACACCGACCCGCGGGGTACTGTGCGGACGATCGACCCGCGCGACCAGCGGGTCGAGCAGCTCCGTCGAGAGCTGGACGACCAGCGCTGGGCCAACCGCGAGTTGCGACGGCAGCAGTGGTATGGCTCCTACTTGCCACGCCCGGTCGTCGTCTACAGCGATCCGTACAGCAGCCTATTCTGGTGGTGGATGCTAGATCGGAGCTTGGAGCAGCAAGCGCTTTGGGCCTACCACCACCGCGACCTGATGGATGCCGCTCGGTACCGGGAACTGTTGGCCAAGAATGCCCGGCTCGAATCGCGGATCAAGGAATTGGAAGCCCAGGGTGTCGCACGCAATTCCGCCTACGCGCCGCCGGGCCTCGATCCGGATTTGATGTACACCGATGAGTACGTGACGGCGGCCTATAACCCGCAGCCACAGGCCGCCACGCCGACACGCGAACCACCCACGGTCTCGTCGGTACACGAAGTGAGCGGCGCGTCGCGCGCCGTCGGCGTCGAGTCGCACCCTGGCAGAGGTTGGTCCGTCTTCATGAGGTGTCTCATTGTCGCAGGCATTGCGGTGTTGTTGATTTGGCTCGCCTTCATCAAGCGCTGGGGTGGGTCGAGTGGCTAAAGCCGTGGTTCCACGGTGCGATCGATTCATCATCCCTAGTAGCCTGTTGAAGCAGTTGTGTGAGAGGCGAATCTCTTCGTCGGCGGGCACCTTCCCGATGAATCCGGGGAAGGGATTCGCCTCCCAAAGTCGAGCTGGCCGCGAACTTCCTTCAAAGAAAGGGAACACGATGTCCGAGAACTTCTGGACAAGCTTGCTTGAGGGTTTTCCGCTGACCTTGCTCTATGGCGCGCTGGGAATCACGCTGGCGGTGGCGGGATTCAAGGCCTTCGATTGGATCACGCCCAAGATCGACATTCAGCGAGAACTGGCCGAGAAGAATAACATCGCAGTCGCCATCGTCTGTGCGGCAATCATCTTGGGCGTCTGCTACGTCGTGGCGGCCGTGACGAAGTAGATCTTTGCACGCAGCGTGCGCAACGCACGATGATGAGGGGCCGGTATGGCACGAGGAAGAACGCTCTGGGAGATGCTCGTGGACAAACTACAAGGGCCCATCGAGCTGAAATGCTACAACCCGCTCCGCGCTCGCGTCGGCAGTCCAGTGACAATCGATACGCTCGATTGGCGCGATCACGACTTTTTCCTCCGCGAGATTCGCCAGTACAAGCGGTCGCTCGGGTCAAAGGAGTTCTTTTTTGTCGATTACGCGCTATTGGCGCGGCCGTTGGGCGGCGAGGACGAATGGGTTCGGCTGAGGCTTAACCCGGTCGCGGATCCGACGAAAGTCAGCGGCCTCACGCACGATGTTCTGCTGCTACGGCTCGACGACGAAATGTCCTACAACGAAGACCTGCACCGAGTCGTCCGCGACGACACCAAGAAGTTCCAGGTGCTCCAGGACGGCAAGGTGGTGGAAGAGTATTGGCGGATTCACGATGTGAGCAGCCCCTATCGAGCCAACGTAACCGTGGTCAAGGATAGCAACGCCGACAATAAGGCAGGAAAGGATGAGGTCGAAACGCTGCAGCTTGACTATTGGGATTATTGGCGGGAAACAAAGGACGAAGCCGGTCAGCCGCAGGCGGAGTTCTTGTTCGTCGAGATGACTGCCGACGACGGCTGGTTCCAGATCTGGAAAGGCGCGGAAATCGATCCGCAGCGGGTAATGGTGTTGTAGCCGCCTTCGCAGTCCGGCGCTCAGCACCGGCGAAGGGTTGATGCCCAGGTCGGCCATCGCGAAGAAAATGTTGACCATCGTGTTGGCCGATCTCGTAGATCGGGACGATGCCGGGTGGTCCAATTGGGCGCAGCCCGGCCGCGGGGCCGGATCCTCGGCATCGAGACCCAGTTGGCCGGCGAGTTGCTGCCCCAGGTTCCGCCGATCTTGGGTCGGTTGGACCTGCTGGTGGATGAAGGCCAGCAGCTGGCCGTACTCGACTTCAAGACCGCCCGGGCGCCGTGGAGCCGCGACCAAGTGCGCGAGCATAGCGGTCAGCTACACCTCTACCATGAGCTGCTCCGGCCGCTGACCCAGGGGAAGCCGATTCGGCTGGAGTTCGTGGTGCTGACCAAGACCCGGGTATCGAAGCTGATCTGCCATGACGTGCCGGCCGACGGCCGTTCGATCGGGTGGACCAGGCAGATCGTGGCCCGCGCCTGGGACGCCATGCAGTCGGGTGTCGTGCACCCGACCCCGTCGCTGCGGCAGTGTCCGACTTGCCCGTTTCGCCAGGTGTGCGATGCCCGGAGTGGATGAGCAAGACCTCCCGGCCCGGTGCCGCGAGCGCCGGG
>JBGQHD010000276.1:0-6634 GCA_041497795.1 Planctomycetia bacterium | reverse complement strand
GGACTTCAAGGGCCAGCGCGTTGCTGATAATCGGCGTGGCGATGTTGTACGGCAGGTT
Source organism: Planctomycetia bacterium (assembly GCA_041497795.1). GTDB lineage: Bacteria > Planctomycetota > Planctomycetia > Pirellulales > S012-138 > JBGQHD01. Next base: position 6,576 of record JBGQHD010000276.1, on the reverse strand, counting down.
TGCCGCCAGCTTGAACTGCCGGCCGGGTGCCGCCGCTAATTGTCCTTTCACCGCCTCCAGCACGTCCGGATGGAGGTTGTTTTTGTTGCGGAGTGCATCCATGTGCAGCATGGTCACGTTGCGTACGCCGGCGAGCTCCTCGCTGGCCAGTTGGAACAGTCGAGCGTCGATCTCCACCGTGACCACGTGGGCCGCATCGGCGGCCAGCAAAGCCGTCAGCCCGCCCGTGCCGGTGCCGACTTCCAGCACCACGTCATCCGGCCCCACGGCCGCCGTGCGATGCAGGAGCCGCACCAGGTTCAGATCGATGAGAAAGTTCTGCCCGTGACGCGTCTGCGGCGAGATGCCCGCCTCCTCGAAGCGGCGCATCAAAAACGAGCGGGTTTGCTGCTGGGCTGTGATGGCGCGGCTCCTGTGGGGTTGGTCGATGGCGCATCTCCAAGATAGCCCCACCCTTGGGATTGGCAATCGCTAGATCTGCTGGCCGAGTCGGATGAACTGCTCTCGACGCTAGGGGATTCTCGGCACAAGCTCCCGGGGCCGGCCCTTTTTTCTGCGGTTGACGCTATACTGTTTACGATATACTCTGAAGTGCGACCGGCAATGAGGATTCAGAGATGGCGGATCGCGGTGAACCGACGAGGAGAGTTCCGCGCACTCGCAAGCTCTTGGCCTGGTTTGCACGGTGAGATCAAGACGCCGCCGTTTACCGACGAAGGCAGAAAGGAGGCCGGCGACCTCCTGCGGTTCCTTCAGGAAGGGGAGAGGCTTGGGATGCCTCAAGCGGAGCCATTGCCGATCATTGGACCACGGTGCGGAGCGATTCGCGTCCGCGATGGAGAGCACAATTGGCGGATCATCTACCGAATCGATCAAGACGCCGTGTTGGTCGTCGAAGTCTACCCGAAAAAGACGAGGAAGATCCCCCAGGAGGTGATCGATCGGTGCAAGAGGCGCTTAAAGGCGTACGATGACGTTGCCAGGAAAGCTCGCAAGGAAGCGGCGGCAAAACCAATCCCGAAGAGAAGAGGCTCGTCTGATGGACCCTAAGAAAAAAAGGGCGTTGGAGGCGGCGGGCTGGCGGTTCGGAGATGCTGCCGATTTTCTTGGGCTGACGGGTGAGGAGCGGCAGCTACTTGATGCCCGGGTTGAAGCGGCCCTGGCCGTCCGCCGGCAGCGGCAGGCGCTGAAGGTCTCTCAAACCCAATTGGCCAGCCGGATCAAGACGAGCCAGCCGCGAGTCGTCAAGATCGAGCGGGCGGCGTCCGACGTGTCGCTGGACCAAATCTTGCGAGCATTCGCCGCCGCCGGTGGTCAGATCACCGTGAAGCAAATTCGCTCCCGAAAACCCAAGGCCACCGGCACGACGACTCGGCGGGCGCGAACGACCACCAAGACTGTAATCGAACTTCAGGTTGCGGATCGATGACGACAAAGCACCATCAACTGACTCGCCTCAGCTCGCTGCGCCAAGAAACGCCCTGATCCTCTCAAACCCCGCCTTCAAGTTCTCCATGCTCGTGGCAAACGAGACGCGGCAGTAGCCTTCCGCGCCGAAGGCGGAGCCCATCACCGTGGCCACGTTCTGCTGCTCCAAGAGCGCCCCACACCACTGGGCGGAGTTGGTGACCTTCGTGCCGCCGTATTTGCGGCCGAGGTGCTCTTTGATGTTGATGAAGGCGTAGAACGCCCCGCCCATCTCGGCGCAGCTCAGGCCGGGGATGCTGCCGATCTGCTCCAGCACGAACTGCCGGCGCTTGGTGAACTCGCGCAGCATCTGGCCCACGCACTCCTGCGGGCCTTCCAGGGCGGCCACGGCGGCGTATTGGCTCACGCTGCACGGGTTCGAGGTCTCCTGGCTTTGCAGATCGGCCATGGCCTTGGCCACGTTCACCGGCGAGATCGTCCAGCCGATCCGCCAGCCGGTCATGGCGTAGGTTTTGCTCACGCCGCTCACCAGGATCGTCCGCTGCGGCAGCTCGGGCCGCATCGTGGCGAAGCTGGCGAACGTGTGGCCCGGATAGACCAGCCGCTCGTAGATTTCATCCGAGATCACCGTCAGGTTGCGCTCCATCACCACGTCGGCCAGCGCGCCCAGCTCCTCGGGCGTATACATGCTGCCGGTGGGATTCGAGGGCGAGCAGAGCAGCAGCACCTTGCTGCGCGGGGTGATGGCATTCCGCAGTTGATCGGGCGCGAGCTTGAAGTTGTTGGCCTCCTCCGTCTCGACGATCACCGGCACGCCGCCGGCCAGCTTCACCAGCTCGGCGTAACTGACCCAATAGGGGGCCGGGATGATGACCTCGTCGCCCGGATCGCAGAGCACGGTCAGCACGTTGTGCAGCGAGTGCTTGGCCCCGTTGGAGACCACCACCTGCGACGGCTGATACTCCAGGCCGTAGGCTTGGCGATATTGCTTGACGACGGCCGCCTTCAGCTCCGGAATGCCGCTGGCCACGGTGTAGTGCGTGTGCCCGGCCTGCATGGCCCGCACGGCGGCGTCGCAGATATGCTGCGGCGTGGTGAAATCCGGCTCGCCGACGCTGAAGTCGTAGACCGTCTTGCCGCCGGCCTTCAGCTCCTTGGCCTTGGCGGCCATAGCCAGCGTGGCGGAAGGCTCCAGGGCCCGGATGATGCGGGAAATGGCGATAGGCATGGCGCGAATTCGAGTAAGAGTCTCGGGCTTGGGCATCACGCCGCTTCCGGCGTCTTGACGCCGAACTCGCGGCGGGCGAAGGTCAGCCCACCCAGCACGGTCAGCACCACTCCGGTGCCCAGCAGGATCAGCATGCAGGTAATCATCCGCGGCGCGTCGGCCAGGTCGATGCCCCAGCCTTCGGTGTGCGGCGGGTTGAGCGCTCGCAAGACCAGCACGCGGAAATAGTACATGACCGTCAGCTCGCGCAGGATGAACGGCCAGTTGGCCAGCAGCCCTTCGATGACCACGATGTAGGCGATGCCGGCCAGCAGCGACCGCCTCGTCAGCAGGCTGATGAAGCTGAAGATGGCGCAATAGGCGACCTGCGCCAGGGCGAACAGCGCCGCGGCCTTGCCCGCCCACACCGGCAGCACCTCGCCCCACAGCTCCGGCTTGCCCCAGTAGACCGCGATGTAGACGACCGTGGTGCCGGCCGCCGCCAGCAGCGACGTGGTCAGCATCGCGGCCAGCAGCTTCGTCACGTACAGGGCCGCGCGCGGCAGCGGGCGGATGAGCAGGTAGGTCAGCGTTTGCTCCTCGATTTCGTCCTGGATCACGCCGGTGGCGTAGAGCAGCGCCGCCAGCGGCGCCAGGGCCTGCGGGATGACGCCGAAAATCAACTGGGCCTCGAGCATGCCTGAGGTGACCCCGTCGGAAAGCGAGCGCAGCAGCACGGCCAACGCGGCGGGCAGCGCGAACATCACGGCCAGCACGATCAGGCGGCGGCCGCGGGCTTGCTGACGCAGCGTCAGCCAGAACAGGGCCCCCAGCGCGGAGGGATCGAATCGCCGCAGCGCGGCCGCGCCCCCAGGGACAGTCCTCGCGGAAGTCGGCAAACTCATCGGCTCACCAGGTATCTAAAGACCGCTTCCAGGTTGTCGTCTTCGGAATACACCTCGCGGATCGCCGTACCGTCGCTCAGCGACAGCGCCGGCAGCCGCGCGTAGAACGTGTCCGGCGCGCGCGTCTCGACCGTCACGCCGCGCTCGCCGGCCATGATCTTCACGCCGTCCACGTCTTCGCAGGCGACCAGCTTGGCCGCCAGGCGGCGGTAGTCGTCGCAGATCAGCACGATGCGGTGCGGGTGCTTGTCGATCAAGTCGCGGATTTGCCGCACGTGCCCCTCGGCCACCAGCCGGCCGCGGTGCAAGAGCACGATGCTGGGCGTCAGCGCCTCCACTTCGTGCAGGATGTGGCTGGAGACCAGCACGCTGTGGCCGGCGGCCCCCAGCCCGCGGATCACCTCTATCAGGTCCCGCCGGGCGATGGGGTCGGTGCCGCTGAACGGCTCATCCAAGAACAGCACCCGCGGTTCGTGCACCAGCGCCTGGGCCAGCTTGGTCCGCTGCCGCATCCCCTTGGAATAGCCACGGATGGCCCGGCCCATGTGCTCGGTCATGCCGACGCAGGCGATGGCCTTGTCGGCCGCCGCCGTGGCCTGGCGGCGGCCCATGCCCGACAGCCGGGCACACGTGCGCACGAAGTCGTGGCCCGTCATCCACTCGTAGAACGCGTCCTGCTCCGGGCAGAGGCCGATGTAATGGTTCAGGGCCGGATTGTTCCAAACCTCCTGACCCAGCACGCGCACCGCCCCCTGGCTGGGCCGAAGCTGCCCGGTGGCAAGCTGCAGCAAGGTCGATTTGCCGGCGCCGTTGGGGCCCAACAGCCCCGTGACGCCGGGCGGAATGCGCAGCGTGAGCTTGTTGACGCCGATGACGTTGCCGTACCACTTGGAGACGGCATCGAACTCGACGATGGCCTGGGCGGTGGCCCGGACGCCAGGCTGAGCGGCAGTCGGTGGGTTGTTGCTGGTGGTCACTTGAGTCGGTCGAGCGTTTTCACGCGGAACGTCAGAGTCCAGACGGACAAGGCACAAATCGCGGCCAGCACGCCGGCCGACCAGATCCAAGGATATTGCGGCACTTGGGAATCGGCGAGGAAGCGTTCGTTGACAGGCTGCTGGGCACCCCCGGCGGCGCCGGCCATCCGTTGCGAAGCGCTTAACGCCCGCCAAAAGTCCACCCAGGCGGCGTCGCTGCCCAGCAGGCCTTCGCCGATGCGCTGTAAATTGAGCCGGAACGAGAACAGCGGCCGCCAATTGGTCCGCGCGGCCTCGGCGTAGACCTGTTGCATCTTCTCTTGCCTGCGGGCAAATTGCTGCTGCTGGGCTTGCTCGCGATGCGCTCTCTCGGCTTGCAATTCGGCCGGCGCGAGTTTGCCCTCCTTGATCGGCGGCACAGGTTCCGACTGGGACGCTCTCGCCGTCTGATCCAACAAGGAGAACATCTGGATCGCCCCAAGCGTGTCGGCCACGCTGCCGCCGATCACCCAGATGCCAAACCAGGAAATGCCCACGAGGATCGAGCGCCGCGTCAACGACGACAGGGCCAGCATCAACGTGCCTACGCAGATGACGATCACCAGTCCATACACGATACTGGCCAGCGGCAGCCGATACGTGTCGCGGATGACCGTTACATCGAGGCTGAAACAGACGCCCATCACGTAGGCCAGCACGGCTGGCACGATGGCGACCGCCGCCACCAGGGCGCCAATGACGCCCAGCTTCCCCAGGAAATAGTCGAGCCGGCGGATCGGCCGGCTGAAGTATAGCGGCAGCGCGTTGAACCGCAGGTCGCAGCTGATGAGCCCCGGCCCGACGGCCACCACCAGCAGCATGATCAAGAACAACTGCATCCAGAAGAAATACGAGTAAGCCAGCGTCCAAACAGCCCGGCGATGGGTGACCGGGTCGGACAATAACCCCGACGACGACAAGATCGGGCCGAGAAACGACGTCACGCCGCTGATCTTCTGCTCGATCAAGCCCCACACGGCCAGCGTGGCGACCAGCGCCAGGGCGGGTATCCAGGCGAAGAGCAGCAGGATGCGGACCGCGCGGTTCTTCAGTTGGGTCCGCACGCCGTGGCGCGTGATCACCAGCCAGCGCCAGGCGTTGCCCGTCAACTGGCCGTGGAAGTGCTGGTAGCCTTGATCGAAAATCGGCATGGCGTTGCTGCCCGAGGCAAGTCGTCTTTGTGGCCAACTCGCTCTGCGAGTTGGAGTCCCGGCGAGACATTTTGGAGACCACGATAGCCGCCAACTCGCAGAGCGAGTTGGCCACATTTTATCGTCGTCGTCCTCGTCGTCGTCCTCGACGGCCTTTCGAGGACGAGGACGAACAGGATCGTTATTCCTTGTTTGGCTGCGTCTATTTCCCCTTGTCCACCGCACTCAGGAACACGTCTTCCAGCGTGCTGCGCCACGGGCGCAGGTACCGAATCTGCTCGCCCGCCTCGGCGGCCAGTTGCCACAGCAGCCGCTCGCTCTGCCCCTCGGGCAGGCCGACGCGCAGCAAATCGTCGTGCAGGCCGGATTCGCACCCCCGCTCGCGCAAGCGCTGGGCGAAGCGTTCCGGATCGGCCTTCACGCGGACCTCGAAGCCTCGCGCGTGGGTTTGCTTGAGGTCCTGGATGCTCCCCTGGGCCAAGAGCTGGCCGCTGCCGAGCACCAGCACGTGATCGCACACCGCCTCGACGTCGGGCAGCAGGTGGCTGGAGAAGAGCAGGCTCAGCCCCTTGTTGTGGGCCAAGTCGCGGGCCAGCTCGAGCATCTCTTGCCGGCCGGCCGGGTCCATGCCGTTGGTCGGCTCATCGAGAATGAGCAGCTTGGGATCGTGCACAATGGCCGCCCCCAGCTTCAGCCGCTGCTTCATGCCCGTGGAGTACGATTCGACGGGCCGGTAGCGCGCCTCGCCCAGGCCGACGTAGTTCAGCACCTCGTGCGAGCGCTGCATGGCGTCCTTATGCGACATGCCGGCCAGCTCGCCGGCGTAGGCCACGAACTCGATGCCCGACACGCCGGGGAACAGGCATTCG
>JBGQHD010000275.1:0-6639 GCA_041497795.1 Planctomycetia bacterium | reverse complement strand
CAGATCGACCGGCTGCTCAAGCAGCTCGAAGAGGCGGCCAAGACGGCCCAGATCGGCATCATCGACCTGGCCGAGCTATCGGAATTCGCCGATGGCGAGGCCATTGAAAACCTCAACCGCTTGCAGCAGCAGATCGAGGAATACGTCCGCGCCCTGGCCGAAAGCCAAGGGCTCGACCGCAGCCGGGGCCGCTACCAGCTTACGCCGAAGGCCTACCGCGTGTTCCAGGGCAAGCTGCTGGAGCGGATCTTCAGCCAATTGCAGGCCTCGCGCACCGGCCGCCACCAGGGACCGGTGGCCGGCGAGGGGGCGGTCGAGCTGCAGCGCACCAAGCCGTATGAATTCGGCGACTCGCTGGCCAACATGGATATCCCCAACACGCTAATCAACGCCATGCTGCGGCAGGCGGCCGAGGGCCAAGAGATCGCCCCGCCGGGTTTCGACTCGCCCAAGACCACTCCTTACGGCAGCAGCGAAAGCGCCGCCAAGGGGCCGCCTCCGGGCCGTCGGCGGCCGCTGGTGCTCAAGACCGACGACATCGAAATCCACCGCACGCGCAACAGCCCCAAGTGCGCCACGGTGGTGCTGATGGACATGAGCGGCTCGATGCGCTACGACGGGCTGTACGTGAACGTCAAGCGGATGGCCCTGGCCCTGCACGGCCTGATCGTCCGCGACTTTCCCGGCGATTATCTGCAATTCCTGGAGGTGTACTCCTTCGCCAAGCCGCGGCAAGCCAGCGAGCTGGTGACGCTATTGCCGAAGATGCCGACGATCCACGACCCGGTCGTGCGGCTGCGGGTAGACATGAGCCGCGAGGACGTCAGCGAGCTGCGCGTGCCGCAGCACTTCACGAACATTCAGCACGCCCTGCGGCTGGCGCGGCGGTCTCTCGCGTCGCAAGACACGCCGAACCGGCAAGTGATCCTCATCACCGACGGGCTGCCGACCGCGCACTTCGAGGGGCAGATGCTGTACTTGCTCTACCCGCCCGACCGCCGAACCGAAGAAGCCACGCTGCGCGAAGGCAAGCTCTGCCAGCGCGAGGGGATCACGATCAACATCTTCCTGTTGCCGACCTGGTCGCAATCGCGCGAAGACATCCAGTTCGCCTACCGCCTGGCCGAATCGACCGCCGGGCGAGTGTTCTTCACCGCCGGCCGCGATTTGGACCGCTACGTCGTGTGGGACTACGTGAGCCGTAAGCGGGAGATCCTCACGTAAGGTGTCGCATGCAGGACCGCCGCGCACGGCGCTGAACCGACCCGTCGGAAATTGGCGCTGAGGCTGGCGCGGCGATCCTTAATCTGGCTGGGCGCTCTTTGGCTTGTCGAGCTCGGTCTTCACCGCCTTCCGCACTTTCTCCCGCACCTCGGCCCACTCGGCGGCCGTCCGGTCCAGTTTGGTCGGCACCTCCACGCCCATCATCCTGCCGAGGCCGACCGCCACCGCGTCCCCCGCCGTAATCCGGTCGTACGGGAACCCGGCCCCCGGTCCGCTAAACCGCTCGTCGGCCTTCTCGTCCCGCACCTCGGCGTCGTCCAGGTGGGCGGCAAGCAACCGCAGCCGTTCGGCCCGCCATCGCGGTTCGTCCCGGTCGACCAGATGATGCAGCAGTTCCATCCGCAGCCCGAATGACGCCCGCTTGATCGCCTGCTCCAGGGCCGCCCACACTCTAGGATCGTCAGACGCCATCGCCAGCCGAGCCACCGCCGCCTCCTGACAACCCCAGTACGCCTCGGTCACGTCCTTGGGCAACCCCTCGACCGTGGCGAGCAGCAACTGGTCGAACCGCTTGGCATCCAGTCCTTTCAACTCCTCCAGGGCGGGCAACCGGTGGACAAGGTCCTTGTGCTTTCCCGCTGCCTCGAACAGGTCGAGCTTGTCCTTCGCGGGGATTGGCAACTTCGCCACCGCCTCCGCCAAGGCGTAGCTCTGCACATCGGGCCGCTTCTCCAGCGCCATCCGGTACAATTCGGGCAAGCGTTTCGGGTACTTGACGACGATCAACCGAAGTGGAAGCGGCCGCGGCCACAGCGTCTGGCCCTCCTTCGCGGCGGGGGGCAGTATCCGGTCCAGCACGTACTGTTCCTCCCCAACCTTTTCTGCCTTCGCCCACCACGCCTTGGCCGCCTCCGGCGTCACCCGGTACCCCTGTTGCCGGCGGAGTGCCCCCCCACCCACGCTCTCGCCGTCCGCCCCGCGGTCCAGCTCCTCCCCGGCCAACCCTTCGAGCAGGTCGCCGGCGATATCTCCCACCCGCAGGTTCCAGGAGGGGAAGTTGTTGAACCCGACCATCATCGACCGCGTGAGCCGGTCGTCCGTGAGGGCGGCGATCAGGGCGGGGACGGCGTCGAACCCCTTCTCGGCGATCCGCCAGTAGGCGTCCCGCGGCTCGAACACGCCGATCGTGCCGGTGTCGGCGTGATAATCAACCACGGCGTCGATGAGCGCCTCCACGCTCCCCGGCTTGCCCTTTCCCGGCACGAGGGCCAGTTCGAGCGACGCGACCAGGCGGCGGTTCGGCTCGGTGTCCCGAGCCGGATTGCGCTTCATCAACTCGTTCATCCGCTTGGCAATCGGCGCGCGGTCGGACGTCGGGTGGCTCAGCCGCCCAACCCAGTAATCCCAGGCCCGGGCGACCAGCCGCTCGGTCGGGGTCGCCTTGCCCTCCTTCGGCTGGCTCCGCGCGAGGAGGGCGTCGGCGAGCGCGTCCCACCCACGGACGTGACACTGAACGGCGAGTGCGAGGGCGGCGTCCGGCTGCAGTTCGATGCCGTCGGCCGAGGCGGCCTCCGGCCTCATCTCCACGACCGCCGGGTCCCGCTCCGCCCGCCACTCCCGCGAACCCTGGAGAAGCAGCGGCGGTTCGGTCTTCGTCCCCGGCTGGAGTTCGAACGCAAGGGAGAATTTCTTCGGCTGCAACACGCCGTTGAGGATGTAGTCACCGCCCGATAGGTACCGCACCAGACGGGCCTTGTGCGGTGGTAGCGGGAGGCCGAGGTTCTTGTACTCGGCCAACAGGTCGGCCGGCTTGGGCGGCGGGTCTGCGGCGGCGAAGCGGCACTCGACGGCAGCCGCGACTGCCAGGGCGAGAAACGGCACGAGTGAGGATGTGGTCGGCATGGGCAATCCTCGATTCGAGACAAGAACTCGCGCACAGAACTGACAGCGAAAAGCGAGGTCTCTCTAGCTTGGGTTAGTGCTAGTGCTACCTCATTAGCCGGCAATTGCTTAACCTCGGTTTTGGACCCCACCGGTGTACTGCCTCTGCAATTCTTGCCCCGACGCAGCCGGAAATGGGTAGAGGAACTGTCTACATGATACCGTTCACCGTCTTGCCGCAAGCGCCGATACGATAGTAACCACGAAAAGACCCGTCAGGAGCAGTAGGGCCAAGAGCGAGCCGTCATAAGTCGCCATCAGCGGAGTAGACACGAAAAAGGTCAGCGACCTGAGCAGGACACCTGCTACATTAGTCGCCTGTAGACCACCGCCCGAGAAGGTAGCGGCGACCGTCATACTTGCAGGCCCCAACATCCAAACGCCCAACAAGAACATCGACGCTCTGCGGGCCAGGGAGCAATTCCATTGCAGGCAGCAGAGAATCACAAACAACGTCGTAGCCGCTCCCGGACATGCGATTGAAATGGTGAGCACATCCAAAGCACTAAACACTTGGCCACGTAAAGCGTGAATCACCATTGACGGCAGCCAAAACATTAGACCCGATGCGAAAAACGTCGCATCAGAGACATATCTGGGCTTATTGATCACAATAACCACTACACATCATGCCTTTCTGCTCGTTCTCCATAGGGATAACACTGCACGCGTCGTGGCAGTGGAACGACAGCTGCGCTTCCTCTGCAATTCTTGCCCCGGCGCAGGCAGAAATGGGTAGAGGACCGACAGGCGGGAAGCCCGCCAATATCACCCCTTCCCGCGCGGCATCGCGCTGGGCAGCGATTGCAGCGTCACGTCGATGCTGACGTCCTGCTCCCCGCGCAAGATGGTCAGCTTCACCGTGTCGCCGACCGCGTGCTTCTCGATGAGCCGAATGAGCTGGCTGGCCGTCTTGGTCTCGGCGCCGTCCACCGCCAGGATGATGTCGCCGCTGCGAACGCCGGCCGCGGCGGCGGGGCCGCCCGCCACCAGTTGACTGACCAGCACGCCGCGCACGGCGCCATCGGCGTAGCTGTCGATCCGCACGCCTAGCGCCGGGCGCTCCACCACGCCTTTGCGGATGATCTGGGTCACCACGCGATTGACCGTATCGACGGGAATGGCGAAGCCGACGCCCGCGCTGGCCCCCGACGGGCTGTAGATGGCCGTGTTCACGCCGATCAGGTTGCCCTTGCTATTCAGCAGCGGCCCGCCGGAGTTGCCGGGGTTGATCGCGGCGTCGGTTTGGATCACGTCGCGGATCGCGCGGCGCGACACCGACTCAATCTCCCGGCCCAGCCCGCTGATCACGCCCGTGGTGAGCGAATGGTCCAGCCCGAAGGGGTTGCCGATGGCGAACACCTTCTGGCCGACCTGCAAGTCGCTGGAGGTGCCCAGTTGCAGGGGCGTGAGGCCCTTGGCGCGGATTTGCAGCACGGCCAGGTCGTTGTCGGGATCGCCGCCGACGGGAATCGCGTCTTCGGTGGTGTCGTCGGCCAACCGGACCTTGAACCCTTCGGCGCCCTGGATCACGTGAAAGTTCGTGACGATGTACGCGGCGGTGCCTTGGTCGTTGTTCTGCCACACGAAGCCCGACCCGGTGCCTTGCGGGATTTCAATGGGATTGAGTGCAAAGTCGCGGCGCCGGGCAGTGGTGGTGATGTTGACGACCGACGGCTTGGCGGCCTTGAACAGTGCGATCGTGGCCGTCTCGTCGTCCGCCAGATTGCCCGCAGGAATCTGCGGGCGAAGCTTGGCATTGGGATCGAGCAGCGGTCCGCTGCCGCCGAAGTCCCACATCCGCAGCAGCAGCACGGCCAGCACGATGATCAGGGCGACCACCAGCCAGCGGTTCACCGACGAGCCGGAGCTGTCGCGATCGGCGTATTCAGGATAGGTGCTCATGGCGGTTGATCTCGCGGTGGTTCGCCTCGTGAGTATTCGCTGCCGCGGCCGGATTATCGGAGAACCGCGTCAGCACCCCGGCTGCTGCGGAGCAGCCGGGGTGCTTTGTAAGTATCTCACATGAGCGGCGGCCGGCAACGGGGGCCGTCGCGCTTACGCCGCCGCCGTGGAGTGCTCGCGGCGCCGCCGGGGATGCGCACGCTCGTCAGGCTCGGCCGGGGGTCCCTGCCCCGAGGGAATCGACAGGAGCAGCCCACACGCCGCCAGCAAGGCGATGGCGCTGGAACAGGCGAGCAGGCTGCGAACCGCGCCGTCGGAAACAACCGCTCCGCTGCTCAGCAGCGAGAGCGCCGTTTTCGACGAGGCGTAGTTCACCAACGGTAGCCCCAGGGCGGCGATCAAGCCGAGCCGCATGGGCAGCTTCAGCGACCGCCATACCGGCCGCCGGGCAACGCACACCGCTGTGACCGGCGCGACGAGCAGGAGCGCATCGTAGACCATGTGATAACACGCCAGCAGCGTCACGACACAAGTAAAGACGCCGGACCAATCGTCGGCGCCATTCATCAGAGCGCCTCGATCAAGAGCACGCGAGCCCTCAGCCGCCGGTTTCCTCCGCCAAACAAGCGCGATTCCCGCCAGCAGCAGGCCGAGCAGCGTCACGATGCCGGCGGTCAGCCGCGAGGCGCCGACGCCCGGCAGGCGCGAAATCACCGTCATGGCATCGACGCGCGACCAGGCGATGGTAGGATCGAAGCTCGCCCCTTGTTCGACCTTCTGGTAGCTGGCCAGGAAGGTCTCGAAGAAGCCGGGCAGCTCGCCCACGCCGCCGCAGATGATCAGCACGGCAGCCAGCGCCCCCAACCCACCGACCATGACGCCGATCGCTACGGCCCGGTAATCGCCACGGCACAGCATCAGCCACGCCAAGGGGATGACGAAGGTCGCTTTGAGACTCACGATGCCCAGCGCCAACCCGGCCAGCCAGGGCCGGCGCTGCGCAAAATGCAGAGCCGCGAGCGCCGCCACGACGAGCTGCAGGCTGACTTGGCCCAGCACCAGATCGGTATGTGCCGCGCGGCTGAAGGCGATCAGTGCCGCCAAACCCATCACTCGGTCCGCACTGGCCGCAACGCCGCAGACTCGCAGCGACACCCAGGCCAATAGGACCACGAGCGCCGCGCTCAGCCCGAAGTAAGTCCACTCAGCGATTTCGTAGGGCAACAGCCCCAGCGGTGCATGCACGATCAGCGTGAAAGGCGAATACGGCGGCAGCACGCCATACACGGGGTAGGCGTCGGCATAGGCCGGATCGTACGGATTGTCGCCGTGCAGGAAGGCGACGACGGGATAGTAGACCGCGTCGCGAAAGTCGCCTAAGGCCCAGCGAGATTCGTCCTTCGGCTGGCCTGGAATATTGAGCAAGCTGGCCGTTCGGTATCCGGCCAGCGCGATGGCGAGTGCAAACGCCAAAACGGCTGCCGCCGTGCGAAGCCACATGGGCGTGCCCTTGACCCATCTCGAGATGTTTCGCCACGCGCCACTCATGAGTCCCCACCCTCGCGTGCT
>JBGQHD010000274.1:0-6644 GCA_041497795.1 Planctomycetia bacterium | reverse complement strand
CTCCGGCATCCTCCAGCCATGCGAACATCTGGAGTGCGGTGTCTTGTCACCGCTTTGGGATTCTTGGCATGGCGGCGGCGTTGGGCCGCGGCGAGTTCCCTCATCCAAGAATCCAAAAGCGGCGACGAGTCGCCGCACTCCGAGGGTTACGCGCTCGTTACAGCTTCGCCAGCTCCGCCGTTGCGTCGCCGAACGCGGGCTGCTTCACACCCAGGCGGTGCAGCAGCGAAAGGTACAGGCCGCACAGTTTGCGCTCGTCGTCGGGCCGGCCCGTGTAGTTCAGCACGCGGCCGGTTTCCAGCGCGCCGCCCAGGCCGCCGACCATTACGATGGGCAGCTTCGTCGAGTCGTGCCGGCTGCCGGACCACATGTTCGAGAGGAACAGCAGGCACGAGTTGTCGAGCACCGTCGCATCCCCCTCCGGCATGGCGGCCAGCCGGCCGGCCAAGTAGGCCAGTTGGCTGACGTAGTACCGCGTGACGCGCTGGTAGGCCTCGCCGTGGTCTTCGTGCGAGGTGGGGTGGTGGGCCGTGCGGACGTCGAGGAACGGGTAGAACAGGCCCGACAGGTCGCGGCACAAGAGCAGCGTGGCCACCCGCGTCTTATCGGTCTGGAACGCCAGGGCGATGACGTCGCACATCAGCCGCATGTGCTGGCGGATGTCCTCCGGCAGGCCATCGTCGGGCCGCTTGAGAAGCCCGGCTTCTTCGGAGAAGCCGGGCTTCTGGCGGGCGCGCTCGTCGGCCTTGTCCTTGGCGTCGCGCGTGGCGGCGATGCGCTTCTCCACTTCGCGGACGCTGCCCAGGTATTCGTCGAGCTTCGCCCGGTCGGCCTGGCTCACCTGGCGGCTGAGCGAGCGGGCGTGCTCGGCCACGCGGTCGAGGATGCTGCGGGCCCGCTGGCTGCCGTGGTTATCGAACAGGCTGTCGAAGGCCAGCGAAGGGTACACCTCCATCGGCACGGGCGAGTTGGCGTCCTGCCAGGAGATGTGCGAGCTGTAGGCCATCGAGAAGTTCGTCTCATGGTAGCCGGTGATCGGCTGCTCGCAGCCCAGCACGAGGCTCGGCACGGCCGTCCGCTCGGCGAAGTGTTCGGCCAGCACCTGATCGACACTGACGCCGCCGTGCAGGACCGCCCCCTTCTGGAGCGCGGCGCCGGAGAGGATGTTGCCGGTCTGCCCCGGATGGATGCCCACCCCGGTGGCCTGCTTGTTGAACAGGCCCGAGACGACGTTCAGCCTGGCGCGGAAATCCTGAAGCGGCTCGAGGCACTTGCTCAGCTCCATGTCGCGGCCGGAGCCCTTGGCCCACCAATGGTCGGGGCTGATGCCGTTGCCCATGAAGAGCGCGGCGAAGCGGCGCGGGAGGGCGGGCGCGGCGGCTGCTGCGGCCGGCTCGGCTCCCCAGACGGCGATCGACTCCAGCCAGGGAAGCGCCACGGTCGCGCCTACGCCCTTGAGGACTGTGCGGCGAGTGATGCCTCGGGACTTTGACGTCATGGTTCAGCCTTCCCACGCTTATTGAGAAACTGCCGGCTGGTGACGATCGCCTCGACGAGGTCGCCGAGGGCGGGGCTGCCAAGAGTATACCCGTCGGCGGCCGCAGGAGTCTGCATCTTCTTCAACGTTGCCTGGTCCGAAGGAAGCAGCGTCCGACCTAGGGCGTAGGAGAACAGCTTGCCGTTGAAGTTGGCGAGGAACTCCGCCTGCCGCTTCTCGCGGAGGTAGGTCCGCAGGCCATCGAGACCCTGCCGCTCGACGTTATCGGGGAACGCCGCGCGGTTATCGACCGGGCGGCCGCCGAGGTCCTTGCTGCGCCGCTCGCCGATCGGGCCGTAGTCCTCGAACACCAACCCAATGGAATCGAATCGCTGATGGCAGGTGGCGCAGTTCTTGTCGGCGCGGTGCCGGGCCAGCGTCTGGGCCAGCGTCAGCTTGCCCAGGTCGGCTTCGTCCTTGGGCAGCTCGGGCACCGTGGGGGGCGGCGGCGGAATGCGCTCGTCGAGCAGCCGGCGCACGACCCAGTAGCCCCGCTTGACGGGGCTGGTCCGCAGGCCCGGCGAGTTCTTCGTCAGGAACACGGCCATCGGCAAAAGGCCGCCGCGGCCGTAGCGAGTGGCGTCGTCGATGCGGACCCAGTGGTCGATATCATCTTTCACTCGCGGCGAGGCTTTCGATTCTGGCGGCCGCTTCTGAGGGAACGGCATGCCGTAATGCGCGGCCAGCGTGCGATTGACGAACGTGTGCTTCCCGTCGATCAGCTCGAGCACCGGCCGATTGTTGTGTGCCATGTCAATGAAGAAGCGAATCGGCTCCTCGAACATCGCCTGGCGCAGCTCGTTGGTGAACGCCGGAAAGCGCTGGCGATCCACGCTGTTGTGCTCCTCGAACCGGCGGACATCGAGCAGGTTCCCGAGGAACTCCGTGGCCAGGCCGCGGACCCGGCTGCCCTGCAGCATCCGCCGCGTCTGGGCCTTCAGCACGTCGGGCTGGTGCAAGTCGCCGGCCGCGGCGTGGGCCAGCAATTCGCCGTCGGGCATGCTCGACCAGAGGAAATAGCTCAGCCGGCTGGCCAGCTCGTAATCGTTGAGCGGCCGCACCGCCTGGTCCGCCTGCGCGGTGTGGCCCGGCGCGGCCGGCCCCGGCGCCGCCAGATCGAAGCGGTAGCCGAAGTGCGGCGACATCAGCACGCTGGCGATCGCGTCGCGGATGGCGTCTTCGTGGGTCAGCCCTTGCTCCTTTCGCAGCGACCGATAGAAGCCCAGCAGCTCGTCGCGCTCGGCCCCTTGCAGCGGGCGGCGATACGCCCGCTGGGCGAAGGCCACCAGCGCCGTCAGATGGCTCTCTTCCGCCGCCAAGCGGGTCTTTTCCACCCAGCGGATCGAGGCGGAGATGTCCGAGAAGTACGACTTGATGGCCTCCGCGGCCTGGTCCTTGGCTCCCTTGCGGACGGCCTTGGCCAGGTAGGCGTCGCGGAGCCGCTCGATCTTCGCGGCGGAGATGGCGTCCTTGTCTTCGGAGCGGGCGAAATCGAACTCGGCCTCGAACATGAACCGCGGCGGCTCGGCCCGCTCGAAGAAGATGAAGTCTTTGTATTGCCGCTGCGGCGCGGCCGCGACGAAGTTCAGCTCGTCCCATAGCCGGTCGAGCTGCCACCGGTCCGCATCGCTCAGGATTAGCTCGCACAGCGGCGAGTCGTCGCGGAAGTAGCCCTGCATCAGATGGAACCCGGCCGTCAGCAGCCGTTGCTGGTCGCGCGTGTTGGGGTCGAAGTAACCGCCCCGCGCCACCACGGCAAACGTGTCGGGAAACGCCTGGCAAAACCGCGCCAGCGATTTGGCCGCGCGCTGGACGGCCTCGGCGTCCGACTTATCGAGGGTCAGCAGCGGCGCGTAGTCGGCCGCAGTCTGCTGCACGATTTGCTTCAGCTTCTGCATGTCCGCCGCGACATCGCCGGAGTACTGCATGCGGCGCGACGCGCGCTGGCGGTTGTGCCACAAGACGAGCGGCTGGCTGCCCTGGGAGATGCCGGACACCTGCACCTTGTCGATCGTCGGCTTCAGTTCGCTTCGCAGCCGCACGGTCAGGTCGCGCAGGCGCCGGCAGCCGGCCAGCACCGCCTCCTGGTTTTTCGCGTCGGGTGCCGGTAGCCCGCGCCACATCGATCGCAGCACGGCCGTCGGCCCGGCGTCGGGCTCGGAATCGGTCAGCAGCGCCACGAGCTTCGCCAGATACTTGGGGCTGAGACGCGACTGCGCCGCCAGGTCGTCGAGCGTTTGGCCCGGCCGCCCCAGGGCCGCCCGATGCTGGAACTGCCAGGCGGCATGGAAATAGCCGGCCAGATCGACCTGGTGCTGCTGGTAGAAATCGACGATGCGGTGCACACAATACTTGTCGCGATCGGTGTCGGTCACCACGGGATGCGGAGCGAAGTCGAAGCCTTGCGGCAGGAGCACCACGTGGTCCGCCACACTCCGCGTCGCGGCCAGGTATTTCTTCACGAGCGCGGGCGACATGGCCAGCGACTCGCCCGAGTTGTCGAAGCCGGCCTCGTTGGCCGGATCGACCGGGAACTCCCGCGTGGGGCGGATATCCACGCCGGTCAGGTCGCGGATCGTGTAGTCGTACTCGGCATTGCTCAGCCGCCGAGCCAGCACCGGGCCGGGGTCGCCCTCGTTGCGCGTGGCTTCAAATTCATGCAGCTCCTTGATCCAGGCCACCAGCGCCTGGCGTTCGTCCTTCGTGGGGCGAGCCGGCGCGTCTTCCGGCGGCATTTCCTGGGCCTCCAGCCGGCCGAGCACCAGCGTCCAGAGCCGATAGTTGCCGGCCACCGCGGCGGCCGACGAATACGCGCTGAGATCGAGCTTCCCTTCCTGCTTCGTCTTGCCGTGGCAGCCCAGGCAATACTTCGTCACGAGCGGCTGCACGCGTTCGGCGAATCGCTGCTCCAGAGCCTTGCGCGCGGTGTTGCCGGTTGAGACGTCTCCGGTCGGTCGGGCGCCTTTCTCGGGTGCCGCGGCGGCGCCTCCAACGGGCTTCGCGAGCACCGCGAACTTCTGAATGCGGTAGTTCTGCGTGTCAACGACGTAGAGGTGGCCCGCGCTGTCGAGAACCATGCCGTGCGGCGTGTGGAACTGGCCGAGCTCGGTCCCCGCCGTCAAGGAGTCGAAGCCGCCGAGGTATTTCCCTTCGGCGGAGAACAACTGCACGCGGTTGTTCGTGGAGCTGACCCAGAGGCGGCCGCTGCCATCGATCACGATGGCGATCGGGCCGGGCAAGTTCTTAGGCCGGCCGCCGAAGCCGCCCGGATCGGTGGAATTGCTGCCAAAGGCGAGAATTGGCTTGCCGTCGGCCGAGAACTTCTGCACCCGGCCCAGCTTGGCTTCGGTGGTGAAGACGTGGCCCTTGCCGTCGATGGCCAGGAAATTCGGTCCGCCCGTGCGGTTTTTGCGGTTCTCGACGCCGTCGAATTGTCCCGGCTTGCTGCCGTACTCGCCCCACTTGCCGAGGAACCGGCCGTCGCTGGTAAACCGCTGCACGCGCCGGTTGACCTGATCGGCGACGTAGACCGACCCGTCGGGGCCGATGGCAATGCCGCCGGGCTGATCGAACTCGCCGTCGCCCGATCCTTGCTTCCCCCAGTTCCGCAGCAGCTTGCCGGCGTCGTCGTAGACGCACACCTTGTGCGACATCATCGGGGCCACGTAGATGGCCCTGCGGCGATCGACGGCGATGCCGCCCGGCATCGGCTCGACATCGAACTTCCCCAGAAAGCGGCCGTCGGCGTCGAACTTCTGCACGCGGTTGTTGCGGAACTCGCTGACGTAGATCTTATCGCCGGCATCGATCGCGATCCCGATGGGCGCGTCGAACTCGCCGTCGCCCTTGCCCTTGCGGCCCCAGGCTTTCAGCGGCTTGACGACGTGGCCCGGGGGGATCTGGCCCGAGACGGCGCGGGCCGGCTGGGCGTCCGGTTCGGCCGCAACCACCAGCGAAGTGCCGGCCAGGAAGGCGGCGGCCACGAGAGCCAACATCAGGTCTCGCGGCGGAAACGCCACTCGGCCGAGGAATGTCTTGCCGGGCACGATGATTCACCTCGTAAGGTTCGGTCGCAGGCGGCCGGCCCAGACCGCTAACTCGAGACCTGGTCGCGCACCAGCTCGCCGAACAGCTCCGGCCGGCGCGTACGGAGCGTGTAGTTCGGTAGCGACCGCTGGCGGGCCAGGACCGCGGCGTCGAGCGTGGCGACGATCATTTCATCGCGAATCTGCTCGGCCTGCGACGTGGCCAGCAGCTCGCCGTCGGGGCCGAACACCAGGGCCGCCCCCGCGTGGTGCGGCTGGGCCGGGCTGGTGCGGGGGACCGTATCGACGTAGCCCGCTCGGCCCGCCTGGTCGGCCAGCACGGCGAAGCAGGCGTTCTCCCGCGCCCGCATGCAGTAGCCCTGAAAGTAATCGTGCGTGTACCGCCGGGCGGCGGCCGCGCTCTCCGGCGTGTCGTCCCACATCTTGATGCGGGCGGCGTGCGGCATGAGGATCACGTCCGCCCCGCGCAGGGCCAGCACGCGGGCCACCTCGGGGAACTGGTTGTCGTAGCAGATGACGATGCCGATCTTGCACTTGCCGATATCGAAGACCGTGATCTCGCGGCCCCCTTTGTAGAACAGCACCTCGTCGCGCGAGAGGTGCAGCTTCCGCTGTTTGCCGAGATAACCGCCGGGGCCGACCACCACCTGCGTGTTGTAGACGATCTCCCGCTCCTTCTCGCTGAGCCCCACGCAGAGCGTCAAGCGGAACTGCTTGGCGAGCTGCTCCAGCCGCTGCACGCTGGGGCCGCCGGGCACGCTTTCGGCCAGGTCCCAGGTGTTGGGCGTGCAATGCCCGTGGATCACCAGTTCGGGAAACAGCACGAGATCGGCCTTTTCGGCGGCGGCCCGCTCGCACCAACCGGCCATGCTCTTGAGCACGCGGTCCGGCTCGCCCAGAAAGCCGTTCATGCTGACTGCGGCGACACGTGTGGTTTGCATGGGAATCCTCGGTCAGGCCTTATCGCACGAAGAGGAAGTGCTTCGAGCGACGTAGGGTGGGACAAGGCCGCGTCAGCGGCCGCTGGCCCACCAATTGCGCGTGGTCAGCCGAATCTCGGT
>JBGQHD010000273.1:0-6645 GCA_041497795.1 Planctomycetia bacterium | reverse complement strand
GCCAGCTCGTGCAGCACGGCGAACGAGTTGTCCTTCGAGCCGTCGTCCACGAAGACGAACTCGAAGCGGTCCTCCGGATGGTTGCTGGCCAGTGTCTGAAACCTGCCCAGCAGGTCGCCCAAGCTGGCCGCATTGTGGTAGACGGGCACGACGATCGAGACCTGTGCCATCAGGCGGCCTCCCGCTGCGCTTGCAGGCCGAAGTGGGCCAGGATTTGTTCTCGCGCCTCCTCCTCCACGGGCCGGACCACGCGGGCGGGCACGCCGGCCACGACATGCCAGGCCGGCACGTCGCGAGTGACCATGGCCGCGGGCGCCACGATGGCCCCGGTGCCGACCTCCGTGCCGCCGGCCAACGTGGCCCCCGTGCCGATCAGGGCGAACCGCCGGACGAGCGGCCCGCGCATGTTCAGTGGCGTTAGTCCGAAGCGAGACCGATAGACCTGGCTGTCGTTGAACGTGTTGACGCCCAGCCCCATGAACACGTCCGCCTCCACGACCATGTCCACGAGCAGCGAGCCGGCGCTGATCCGCGAGCGCGCGCCGATCCGCACGTCGAATTGAAGCGTCACGCCGTGCCCAATGACGACCTGCTCGGCCAACTCGCAGCCCTCCCGCACCGTCACCAGGTCGCCAATCAACACGCGCGGCCCGATCGTGCTGCCGCAGTAGAAGACCGCGTTGGCGCCGATGATGGTCCCTGGCCCAATAGTCAGCGGCCCCGGCGTGGGCAAGGGGCGGTTGTTGTTGCCCGCCGTCCGCGGGGGTCGCCCGAGCACGACCCCGTCCATCACGGTGCAGCCGTCGCCGATTCGCACGCCGGGATACACGGTGATGTTGTTGCCCAGCGTGATCTCGTCGCCCAGGATCGTGTCGTCACTCAGGGTCACGTTCCGGCCGATTCGGTTCATGTCGGTATCCTGCAATCGACAGACTAAGTGAGGCAATAAACTAGGGACAAGACGACCAAGCACCGAAACTTCACTAACATCCCAAGTTCGGTGGAGTCTGAGTCGCAATACGAAAGTTATTTGATCCTCGTTCCTCGGCCTCATCACTTGTCCCCTCACGCGGCCCGGGCGCGCACGCCCACTTCCGCCGGCGCCGCCGCTTCCGGCGACCAGTAGTGCCGCTGATGTGCTCGGTAATACTCCACCGTTTGCCGCAGCCCGTCCTCCAGACTGGTCTTGGGCTCCCAGCCCACCAGCCGGCGAATCTTGCTGATGTCGGAGAAGAAGTCGCCCGGCTCCTGCGCCTTGCGCTCCGGCGTGAAGGGGGCGAACTCCCACCGCCCGCTGCCGGCCACGCGGAGCAGCGTCTGCACCAGCTCCAGGAACGTCGTGGGCTGGTCGATGCCGACATTCAGCACCTCGCCCCGTGCCGCATCGCTCAGGGCGCTCAGCAGCAGCGCGTCCACGCAATCGTCGATGTACAGGAAATCGCGCTGAATCCGGCCGTCGCCGAAGACCCGGATCGTGGCGTCGTCAATCGCCAGGCGGACGAACCAGTTGGCGACGCCGTAGTGCGAGTGCTTCATCTGGGCCCGCGGCCCGTAGACGTTCGTCAGCCGCAACAGCACCGTGTGAATGCCGTGAGTGTGGTCGTAAACCTGAATGATCTTCTCGGCCGTCAGGTTAGAGATCTCGTAGATGCCCTTGGGATTGGTCGGCGCGTCTTCGTTGACGGGCAGCCGCGTCGCCGGGCCGTATTGCCCACGCGTTCCCGTGAAGATCACCCGCGCCCGGGGGCTGAATCGCCGCACGGCCTCCATGACGACCGTGGTGCCCTTGATGTTGTATTCGATGTCCGGGTACGGGTCGGTCAGGCTCATCACGTGAGAGACCTGGCCGGCCAGATGGAAGATGAAGTCCTGGCCGCGGACCAGCCAGTCCATGGCGTGCCGGTCGCAGATATCGCCGAAGTTCACGCGCACCCGGTCGGCAACCGGCGCGATGTTGTGCAGGTTGCCGCCGTACTCGGGGATCATCGCATCCACGAGGGTCACGTCGGCCCCCAACTGCACCAGGCGGATGGCCAAGCTGGAGCCGATGAAGCCCAGCCCGCCCGTGATGAGCACCCGCGCCCCGCGCCAGGCATCGGGCCGGATGGCAATGGTCGCAGCGTTCACGCGCCCTCCTTGGCTGGCCACGGCTAGCATGGCAGCATTGCCATCACGGCAAGTGACAATGAAATGCGCCGCGGATACTAGTGAACGAAAGCCTTCCAGGCAACGTCAGGCAAAGCCAGGAGCCAGGAAGCATGCAGACGCGGGCACTGACACGCGAACCGAATCAGCGGCATCAAAAGAATGAACCACAAAGGACACGAAGAGCACAAAGGAATCTCAACAATCGGATGCAGCGAAACTTCCTTCGTGCTCTTCGTGTCCTTTGTGGTTCAAAAGAACCTGTGCTGTCGCGCGGGAGAGCGGAAGGGCCGACTGCATCAGAGGACCACGCGCTGAATGCCATCCTTGATCTTCTGGGTCTTGAAATTGAGCAGGAAGCCGAGGCGCAACTTGGTGGTCTTCAAATACGAGATGAGCTGCGCCGTGTGAATTGGGGCGAATTCTTCCACGCACTTCGACTCGACGATCACGCGGTGCCCCACGATCAAGTCGAGCCGTTGGCCGTCAAGCTCGATGTCCTTGTAGGGCACCAGCAGTTTCTTTTCTTGTTCCACCTCGATTCCCTGCAGCGACAACTCGTGGGCCAAAGCCCGCCGATAAATGCTCTCCAAGAATCCCGGTCCAAGGATCCGATGAACCTCGATCGCCGCCCCGATGATCTTGCGGCCCAACTCCTCATTTTCCGGCGGAATCGCAGCGAAGCTCACTTGTTTCTCCTTCGTGCTCATAGTGTCCTTTGTGGTTCTCTAGCTTTCGTCGCTTTGTGGTTCTCAAGCTCTCGTGGCTGAGACACGTGACTTACCACAGAATCCGGCCGCCGTCGATCACGATCAGCGACCCGGTCATGTAGCTCGAGGCGTCGCTGGCCAGGTAGACGGCCAGGCCGCCGATCTCGGCCGGTTCGCCGAGGCGGCCCATGGGGATCGTGGCTTCGATCTCGGTCTTCAGCTCCGGCTTCATCGAGAACCAGCGGCGGTTGGCGTCGGTGAGGAAGGTGCCCGGCGCGATGGCGTTGACCGTCACGCCGTGCGGGGCCCAGTCGGCGGCGACGGCCTTGGTGAACATGGCCACGGCGGCCTTGCAGGTTTCGTAGCTGCGGCCGCGCATCTGCTTGCCGGCCACGATACCGGAGATCGAGGCGATGTTGATCACCCGGCCGCGCCGCCGCGGCAGCATGGCCCCGCCGATCAGCTTGGTGCAGAGGAACGACTGCGTGAGGTTGAGATCGACGATCCGCTGCCACTCCTCGACCGGCATCTCCTCGGTGGGGAAGTTGATTCGCCGGCCGCCGACGTTATTGATCAGGATGTCGATCGGGGCAAACTTCTCCAGCACCTCTTGGCACATGGCCGTCGCGCCCTGCGGAGTCTCCAGGTCGGCCGGCACGATCTGGACGCGCGGGGCCGCCTTGGCCAGGGCCGCCTGAGCTTCTTTGAGCTTCTCGGCGTCGCGGCTGGCGATCACCAGCTCGGCGCCGGCCTCGCCGAGCGCCTTGGCCATTTCGAAGCCCAAGCCGCGGCTGCCGCCGGTGACCAGCGCCCGGCGGCCATTGAGACGAAAGCGATCGAGAATCATGGGGATGGCTCATCTGAGGTTGTGTGCGAGCTTCCGCTGGAAGCCCACGGCAATGCCAACGTGGCGCACGCGGCTCGCGTGCGTGTGGCAACGCATTGTAGCGCCGCCCCGCGAGCCCCGGCCAGCACCTGCTGACGCGAAAGAAGCCCGGCTTCTTGGAGAAGCCGGGCTTCTGGCGATCGCATTGGCATTCCGGCGTTCACTGCTAAGCTATGCGTGGATGGACAGAATTTGCGAGGTGTCTTGATGACGGCGTGGCAATTGATCCGGCGCAGCCTGAGCCATCATTGGCGGATCCACGTGGCCGTGGCGCTGGGGGTGATGGCCGGCACGGCCGTGTTGACCGGGGCGCTGCTCGTGGGCGATTCCGTGCGCGGCAGCCTGCGAGACCTGGCCCTGGACCGGCTGGGCCGCGTGGACGAGGCGCTCGTGGCGCCGCACTTCTTCCGACAAGCGCTGGCCGATGAAGTGACCAAGCCGCCGGCGCTGAGCGAGCACTTTGCCGAAGCGGTGCCGGCCATCGTCCTGCGGGCCAGCTTGGCGCGAGATGTCTCAGCCGCTTCGCCAGGGCAGGCCTATCAAGACGGAAAAGATCGCAGCCGCGGTTTCTCCGGCCGCGTGATGCTCTACGCCGTGCCGCCGGAGTTCTGGCAGCTCGGCTCCGGCGGGCCGAAGCAGCCGCCGGACCCGGCCGCCGACACGGATGAGATCGTCCTCAACGAGCCGCTGGCGGCCGAGCTGGGCGCGGCGGTCGGCGATACGGTGCTCTTGCACTTGCCGGAAGCGAGTCTCGTGCCGCGCGAGAGCACGCTGGGCCGCAAGAGCGACTTCATCAAGGAATCGCCGCTGAAGTTGGTCGAGATCATCCCCGCACACGGGCTGGGCCGCTTTGGCTTGCAGCCCGACCAGCAGTTGCCGCTGGTCGCCTTCGCTCCATTGCCGGTGGTGCAGCGGATTGTGGGCCAGCGCGGCAAGGCGAACGCCCTGCTCGTGCCTGGTCGGGGAGCGGCCGGCGATCTGCCGCCCGCCGACGCCGAGCGCGCGTTGCAAGAGCACCTAAGCCCTCAACTGGCTGATTACGGCGTCAAGGCCGAGCACGTCAAGCATGGCGATAAAGAGCACGGCGAAATCTCGTACATCAACCTCACCACCGACCGGATGCTGTTCGAGGCGCCAATTGAGCAGGCCGCTCTCCAGGCGTTCGCCGTCCAGGGCGCCCAGCCGACGCTGACCTACCTGGCCAACACCATCGCCGCCGGGCCGCCGCTCAGTGCGGAAGCGGAGGCCAAGCTCGACGCCGACGACAAGCGGCCCAACGCCATCCCTTACTCCACCGTCACGGCGCTCGACTTCCCCGCCGCGGGCGAGAGCCAGGGCCTGGGCCGCTGGACCTCCACGCTGGACGGCCGCGACGAGCTGATCGAACGGCTGGCCGACGACGAGATCGCGCTCAATTCCTGGGCGTTCGACGACCTGAACCAGCAATTGCAAGCCAGCGGGCATCCGCCGCTCAAGCAGGGGGACGAAATCCGCCTGACGTTCTTCGAGCCGGAGCATCCCGACGGCAAGTCGGCCGAGCGGACCGTGGCCTTCAAGCTGCGGGCCGTGTTCCCGCTGACGGATGGGCATCCCGCCAACGACCGCCACTTCACGCCGACCGTCAAGGGCGTGACCGACCAAAAATCGATCGCCAATTGGGACGCGCCGTTCGACTACCACCAGGGCCGCGTCCGCCCGGCGGACGACGACTATTGGCAAGCCTACCTCGCCACGCCGAAGGCATTCGTCTCGCTGGCCACGGGTCAAAAGCTATGGGGGACACAGCGCTTCGGCAAAGTCACTTCGATTCGCATCCCGGCGAAGGACGGCGTCACCGCCCAGAGCGTGGCCACGGACCTCGCCGCGCAGATCAAGCCGCAAGACCTCGGCTTCGTCTTCCGCCCCGTCAAGCGGCAGTCGCTGGCCGCGGCCACCGGCACCACGCCGTTCGGCGTCCTGTTCATCAGCTTCAGCTTCTTCATCATCGCGGCGGCGGCGATGCTGGTGGCGATCTTGTTCCGTCTAGGGGTCGAGCGCCGCGCGGCCGAGGTGGGCACGCTGCTGGCCGAGGGCTTCTCGCCGCGCCGCGTGCGCTGCTTGCTGGCCGTCGAGGGGCTGATCGTCGCCGCGGCGGGCGGCCTGTTGGGCATGCTCGCCGGCACCGCTTACGCTGCCGTGATGCTCTACGGCCTGCGCACCTGGTGGGTCAAGGCCGTGTCGGCGCCGTTCCTGGAGCTGCACACGTCGCGGCTCAGCTTCGTCGTCGGCTACGGCAGCGGGGTGGTCATCTGCTTCGCAGCCGTGTGGTGGACCCTGTGGCGCATGCGGCGGCTTTCCGTCCGCCGGCTGCTGGCCGGCCAGGCCACCGAGGAAACCGAGCTGACCTCGGCCCGGCCTACGGTCAGCCGCTGGATCGCCATCGGCTCGCTGGCCTTGGGAGCGGTGCTGGTGATCGTGGCCTCGACCATGGGCGGTATGGCCCAGGCCGGGGCGTTTTTCGGCTCCGGCTTCGCGGTGCTCGTCGGACTGCTAGCCGGCACGTGGGGCCTGCTCCGCGCCGGCTCGACCGGCGGCCTCAATTCCACGGCGCCCCTGCCGCTGGTGCGGATGGCCGCGCGGAACGGCGCACGGCACCCGGGCCGCAGTACGCTGACGATCGGCCTGGTGGCGTCGGCCACGTTCCTGGTCGTGGCCCTGAGCGTGTTCCAGATCGACCCCAGCCAGGAGCGGCCCGACAAGACGAGCGGCAACGGCGGCTTCGCCCTGGTGGCCGAAAGCGGCTCGCCGATCGTCGTGGATATCAACGACAAGACGAAGCTCTCGGGGCTGCAAGACGAGCAACGAAAGAAGCTCGACGACGTGACGATTTACTCGCTCCGCGTACAGCCGGGCGAGGACGCCAGT
>JBGQHD010000272.1:0-6654 GCA_041497795.1 Planctomycetia bacterium | reverse complement strand
GCTGGCGCATGCGAACCTGACTCCTGACCTCTGACCCCTGACTCGATCACGTCGGGCTGACGCCTCGACGCTCGCTTCCGGACTCCTGACTCCTGATCCCGTGTCCTACTTCGGCCTCTTGAACGTCATCAAGCCTTCCGGCGTGACCTCGCGCCGCGTGGTGGACCACGTGCAACGGCTGGTGCGGCCGGCGAAGGCGGGGCATGCCGGCACGCTCGACCCGCTGGCCAGCGGCGTGCTGGTGGTCTGCGTCGGCCCGGCCACGCGGCTGATCGACTATGTACAGCAAGCGGCCAAACGGTACACGGCGACCTTTTTGCTCGGCCGGGCAAGCGACACCGAAGACATCGAAGGCGCCGTCACCGTGCTGGCGGAGCCGCCGATCCCCACGCGCGACGAGATCGAACAAGCCGCCCAGCGCTTCCTCGGCGAAATCCAGCAGCGCCCGCCGGCGTTCTCGGCGCTCAAGGTCGCCGGCCAGCGGGCGTACGAACTGGCGCGGGCCGGCAAGACCGTGGAGCTGGCCGCCCGGCCGGTGATGATCTACGGTCTCGAAGTCGTGCGGTACGAGTATCCCGAGCTGACGCTCGACGTCCGCTGCGGCGCCGGCACGTATGTGCGGTCGCTCGGCCGAGACCTGGCCGCTTCGCTGGGCACGGCGGCGGTCATGTCGGCCCTGGTGCGGACGGAAATCGGCTCGTTCCGCCTTGAGGACGCTTGCCGGCTCGAAGACATCCGCCGGGAAACCCTGGCGAGCCTGCTGTTGCCGGCGCGGCGAGCCGTCGCCCAGCTTCCGGCCGTCACCTTGAATGATGCGGAGATCGGCCGATTGGCCCGCGGCATGCCGCTCGCCCGGAGGGATGTTCCGCCGGCGGACGAGTTGGCAGGCTGCGACTCGACGGGGGAAGTCGTGGCGATCCTGACGCCGCGCGGCGGGCAGCTTTGGCCGGCGCGAAACCTGCGCGGGGAAGCCTAGCGGGTAGCCGAAGGCGCCAGACTTCGGGAAGCCTGAACTCTGGCGAGTTCAGCTACACTTGCGGAGTCTGGCATCGGGCCTTGGGCGGAGGTTATCCTCCCGCATCGTTCTCGTACTCGTACTCGATATAGTGCGGGCGGCATTTCGAGTACGAGAACGAGTACGAAAACGAGTACGACTGACGATCCGTGTACGAGGCTGAGACCGCCATGCAATTCCGCCAGCTCGATCACGTGGCCCTGCACGTCGCCGACGTGGAGCGGAGTTGCCACTTCTATGCCGACGTGTTGCGGCTGGAGCAAATCCCCCGCCCGGCGTTCACGTTCCCCGGCGCCTGGTTCCGCCTCGGCCAGGCGCAGGAGCTGCACCTGATCGGCGAGCGCGCCGCGGCGGTGCATTCCCATAACCGCGGTAATCACTTCGCCTTGCTGACCGACGATCTCGATGCCTGGGAGGAGCACCTCCGCCGCTGCGGGGCGACCTACCATCCCACACGCTTGCGGCCCGACGGGGCGCGGCAGATCTTCTTGGTCGATCCCGACGGCCACTACGTCGAGCTGTGCACGACGCCCGGAAAGTAGCGGCTGTCCGTAGAGGCGGACAGGAGTGTCCGCCTTACATTCTTGTTGGCAAGGCCGCTGGCAACGGATAAACTGACGCCGTTGCGTTTCCTCGGGATCGCGACTCCCGCCTGTGCCTCCCCCGCCTTCCACAATCCCGTCCCTCTGCGATTTGTTGTGGAGCCTCCTGCCATGTTGAAGCTGTTTCCCGCGCGTGAGAGCAACTGTGAGCGGACCCGCCGGCGATTTCTCGTCGAGGTTGGCGCGATCGCCCCGCTGGGCCTGACGTTGCCGGCCCTGCTGCGGTCGGCCGCCTTGGGCGGCGACACCCCGAAGGCCAAGAAGGACGTCAACTGCATCCTCATCTGGACGCGCGGCGGCACCAGCCATCACGACACGCTCGACCCCAAGCCGGAGGCCCCGGCCGACGTCCGCGGCGAATTCGGCGTCATCGACACGGCCTTGCCGGGCGTCAAGTTCACCGACCAGATGCCGATTTTCGCCAAGGAGCTGAAGCGGTTCAGCGTGCTGCGGAGCCTGAACCCACGCAACGGGAGCCACGGCACGGCCGACGCCATCATGATGTCGGGCCATCGCTTCAACCCGGCGATCACCTACCCGTGCTTCGGCTCGGTCATTGCCCGCCAGAAAGGTTATCGCCACAACCTGCCGCCGTTCGTGCAGCTCGGCACCAACGTCGATCGGCGGTTCGGCGGCGGACTGGCCGGCTACCTGGGCATCGCCTGCAACGCCTTCGAGCTGCCCGACGACCCGAACAACGAGAACTTCCGTGTCCGCGACGTCACCCCGCCCCAGGGCATGAGCCTGGCCCGGCTCGATCGCCGGCACGAGGCCCTCAAAGCCATCGACCGGCTGCAGCGCGACGCGGACAAGCCGGCCGACGCCCTGAAGGCGATCGACGAGTATTATGAAAACGCCTTCAGCATGGTCACCAGCCGCAAGACGCAGCAGGCGTTCGACCTCAAGCAGGAAGACGCCAAGCTCCGCGACGCCTACGGCCGCACGACGCTCGGCCAGAGTTGCCTGCTCGCCCGGCGGCTGATCGAGGCGGGCGTGCGGTTCGTGACCGTCACCAGCGGCGGCTGGGACACGCATCAAGACAATTTCAGCGGCCTCCGCCGGCTGCTGCCGCCGCTGGACAAGGGCTTCCCCGCCTTGGTCGCCGATCTGGCCCAGCGTGGCCTGTTGGACCGCACACTGGTCGTGTGGATGACCGACTTCGGCCGCACGCCGAAGATCAACTCGGCCGCTGGCCGCGACCACTGGTCCACGGCGGGCGTGCTGTGCATGGCCGGCGCCGGCGTGCCCGGCGGCCAGGTGATCGGCAAGACCGACGACACCGGCTCGATGCCAACCGCTGCCGAGTACTTCCCCGACGACGTGGCCGCCACGATCTACACCAAGCTCGGCCTCCCGCTGGAGACCATCCACACCGCCCCCGACGGCCGGCCCATGAAGCTGTGCGAGGGGAAGGCGATCAAGGAGCTGATGGGCTAGCTCGTGTCACGCGCCGTGAGGTGTGGCACGGCCATCTTGGCCGTGAGATCACGGGCTGGAAGCCCGTGCCACGCGCGGCGGTCTGCCTTGACCGCGCCGGCCGCTGGACCAACAATCAACAGTCGTTGCCGCTGAACTGGCGGCCGTTGGCCGACGTCCCAATCCCTCCACGGGCCTGCCATGAAGTCCTCCCGCCTTCCCTGCTGCCTGAGTTCTGCTTCGCGCCGCCGCGCCCTGCACTTGGTCGGCGCGCTGGCCGTCTTGCTGGCGAGCTTGCTCGGGACGGCACGGCTCGCCGCCGACGAAGCGTCGGAAAGCGAGAAACGCCTGGCCGAATCGCTCCGCTATCTGTCGTCCGACGAGCTGGAAGGGCGCGGGCTGACCACGGCGGGAATCAACAAGGCGGCCGATTACATTGCCAAAGAGTTCCGACAGATCGGCCTGCGGACCGAGGTATTCGGCAACGACTCGCCGTTCCAGCCGTTCGAGGTCGTCACCAGCACCAAGCTTGGCCAGGGGAATACCGCTGCCCTTGTCGGCCCCGACGGCAAACGCACCGAGCTGAAGCTCGGCGGCAACTACACACCGCTGGGCATGGGCGGCTCGGGCAAGCTCGACGTGCCGGTGGTCTTCGTCGGCTACGGCATCACGGCCAAGGATCAGACGTACGACGATTTCGCCGGCATCGACGTCAAAGGCAAGGCGGTGCTCATCGTCCGCAAGGCCCCGCAGCAGGACCAGCCGCACGGGCCGTTCGCCGGAAACGCCCTGTTCCAGCACGCCAGCTTCATGCGCAAGGCCTCGAACGCCTACCAGAACGGGGCGGCGGCCGTCATCTTCGTCAACGACCAGCACGGCATCAGCACGACGCTGGCCCGCATCGAGAAACAGATCCAGCGCACGATCGACCAGCTTGCCGCGGTGAAGCCTTTAGGGGCCACGTTGCCACTCAACGACAACCAGACCAAGGAAATCCGCACGCTGGCCGAGGCCCTGGCCCGCGACGCCCAGCGGTTGGAGAGCGAGCGCGACCCGCTGATGCCGTTCGAGAGCGGCGACCTGGAGGAAGGCCGGTCGTTGCCGGTGGTCACGGTGCGGCGGGCCACGATCGAGCCGATCGTGAAGGCCGCCCTGGGCAAAGACCTGGCCGAAATCGAGAAGGAAATCGACAAGGACCTCAAGCCGCAGAGCCGCGCACTGACCGGCTGGAAGCTCGCCAGCCAGGTCGCCGTCGAACGGACCAAGACAAAGATCAAGAACGTGGTTGGCGTGATGGAGGGCTTCGGCCCGCTGGCCGACGAGACGGTCGTCATCGGCGCCCATTACGATCACCTGGGCTACGGCGAGCGCGGCTCCGCCGAACCGGGCTCGAAGGAAATCCACAACGGGGCCGACGACAACGGGTCAGGCACGGCCGCGCTGATCGAGATCGCCCGGCAAATCGCCGACCGCAAGACCAAAGCGCTGTTCAAGAGCTTCCGCCGCGTGGTGTTCATCGCCTTCACGGGCGAAGAGCGGGGCCTGCTGGGCAGCGCCTACTACGTCGATCACCCGGCGTTCCCCAACGGCAAGACCGTGGCCATGCTGAATCTGGACATGGTCGGCCGGCTGAACGAGGACAAGCTGATCATCCAGGGGGTCGATACGGCCAAGGAGTTCAGCCCGCTCATCGACCGGCTGAACGCCGACTTCGGCTTCAAGATCACGCGGCAGAAAGGGGGCCACGGCCCGAGCGACCACACGTCGTTCTACACCAAGAACATCCCGGTGATGCATTTCTTCACCGGCACGCACAAGGACTATCACCGGCCCACGGACGACTTCGACAAGATCAACGTGCCCGGCATGCGCCGCGTGGCGACGATGGTGGCCGAGGCCGCCATGTCACTCGCCACCGGGGAGAAGCCGACCTACGTGAAGATCGAGCCGGCCAAGCAGGGGGGCGGCGGCGACCGGCCGTACGTCGGCACCGTTCCCGACTTTTCCGGCGAAGGAGACGGCTACAAGTTGAGGGATGTCACCAAGGATAGCCCGGCCGACCAAGCTGGAATCAAAGCCGGCGACACGATCGTTCAGTTTGACAAGTACCGGATCGGCAGCCTGGAAGATTACGATGGCGCCCTGCGAAAGTTCAAGGCCGGCGACAAGGTGAAGTTCACCGTCCTGCGGGCCGGCAAAGAGGTGGTGCTGGAAGTGACGCTGGGCGAGCCGAGATAGCTACTCCCGCCGCAAATAGCCGGCGCTCGATTCGAAGTATCGCTTGCGCCGCACCTGGGCGGCTGGGGCCGATTCGACGAGCCGCTGCCGCAGGTCGGCGTGGTTGGCTTGGCACAGCCGGCAGCCGATCGTTTCCAGATGAAAGCGGATATACTCCGCTTGCTCGTCGGGCAGCGTGCCCAGGAGCAGCGCGCCGAGCGTCTCGCGCGAGGGGCAGGTCAGCCGATGCCGCCGCCAGATTTCGCCCAGCGAGTGCACCCCGGCGTCGCGGCGGGCGTTGATGGCCGAGAGCTGCGCGAGCAAACCGGGCTCGGCCCGCAGCACCGCCTCGACCCGCGCCATGTCGGCCGGCGGCAGGGCCTCGTCGAGATAGGCTTCCAGATCGCGCTGGGTGGGTGCCGTAGCCATGAGAACCTTCAAGACTTCGTACAGACCGTCGTTCGCAATGACGAGAAAACCACGAAAGAACCAAACCACCGTTCGCGACGACGGCGAAACCGCGAAGAGAATGAACCACAAAGGACACTATGAGCACAAAGATCAGCCTCGGCGCGATTGCTTTCCAATGCCTTCCTTCGTGTCCCTGGTGTTCTTTGTGGTCAAGATCTGTCTTCGTTTCCTTCGTTACCTTCTGTTCAAATTGGATGCGCCTCAGCACCGAGGCAACACGCGTTACTCATTCGTGTTTATTCGTACTAATTCGTGGTTCCTCTACGCCAACTCCGGAAACACCTCTTCCGGCAGTCCCTGCTTTTGCACGGCGGCTCGCAGCCGGGCGATGAAGTCGAACTTAGTGTTGGCCACGGACTGCTCGGAGATGCCTAGCTCCGCCGCCGCGTCCTTGTTGGCCCAGCCGCGGACCAAGAGCAGCTCCAGGCACTTCACCTTTTCCCACTCGCCGCGGCTTCGCCAGCGGTCGAATTGCTCCTCCATCGCGGCCACCAGGGCCTTTTCCTCCAGGCGGCGGCGCTCACCGCTGCGCAGCAGGCTGCTGGGGCCGCGCTCGTGGCTGGGCACGTCCCACTGGCTGCTGCCGCCGCTGGACGCCGCCGCCAGCGGCACGGTCGGCCGGCGGCCCTCGCGGCGCAGGTGGTCGGTCAGCTTGTGGGCGGCGATGCTGAAGAGATAGCTCTCCAGCGCCCGCGACTCGTCGTAGTTCGGCAGGCTGGTCAAGAAGCCGATGAACGTGTCCTGCACGATGTCTTCGGCCGCCGAGCGGTTCTCCAGCCGCGACTCGACGAACGCCTGCAGTCGCCCCTCGTAACGCGCGATCAGCTCGTTCCACACGTCGGCATCGCCTTGCCGGATGCGGCGCACGATAACGTGATCGAGCTCGGGCTGGGACATGTCAGGGGTCAGGGGTCAGGGGTCAGGGGTCAGGGG
>JBGQHD010000271.1:0-6663 GCA_041497795.1 Planctomycetia bacterium | reverse complement strand
TATTATTTACCCATCGGTACATAATAGCTCGAACCACACGGGAACCAAGTCACAGGAGCCACGTCATGTCGCAGAAACTTGCGGGCAAAGTCGCCGTCGTCACCGGGGCCTCCAAAGGCATCGGGGCCGCCATCGCCTCGCACTTGGCGGCCGAGGGCGCCGCGGTGGTCGTCAATTACGCCTCCAGCAAGGAAGGCGCCCAGCGCGTCGTCGCCGAGATCGCCGGCCAGGGGGGCAAGGCCGTCGCCGTGCAGGCGAACGTCGCCAAGCAAGCCGATATCGAGCGCCTGTTCGCCGAAGCGAAGAAGGCGTTCGGCAGGCTCGACATTCTCGTCAACAACGCCGGCATCTATGAATTCGCCCCGCTCGAGCAGGTGACCGCCGAGCACTTTCACAAGATGTTCGACCTCAACGTGCTGGGCCTGATCCTCGCCTCGCAGGAGGCGGTCAAGCATTTCGGCCCGGCCGGCGGCAGCATCATCAACATCAGTTCCGTGGCCGCCACCGCGGCCCTGCCGAATACGTCGGTGTACAGCGCGACCAAGGCCGCCGTGAACGCCGTGACCCGCACGCTCGCCGCAGAGTTGGGGCCGCGGAATATCCGCGTCAACGCGATCAACCCCGGCATGGTCGAGACCGAAGGGGTGCACGCCGCCGGAATTGCCGGCAGCGACTTTCGCAAGCAGGTCGAGGCGCAAACGCCGCTGGGCCGCATCGGCCAGCCGCGGGACATCGCCCCGGCCGCCGTGTTCCTGGCCTCCTCCGATGCCCAGTGGATCACCGGCGAAACGCTCTATATCTCCGGCGGCAATCGGTAGCCTTGAATGGGCGACCTTATGCTTGCCCCAGCGGAACGGTGACTGACAGCTACTCGCGCCGAGTCTCTCCGAGACTCGCACCGCGTCTCGGAGAGACGCGGCCACGTGGCGCGGACGGCCGCCCCAGATTCTTCGCTGCGCTCAGAATGACGGGGGACCGGCGCCGCTGCACAGCCCGCTATCCCGCCGTCACTGGGTTGCGCAGCACGCCGAGCTTTTCGATCTCCACTTCGCACACGTCGCCCGGCTTGAGGTACACCGGCGGCTTGCGGGCGAAGCCGACGCCGGGCGGGGTGCCGGTAAAGATCACGTCGCCGGGCTGGAGGGTGCAGACCTGCGAGATGTAGGCCACCACGTCTTCGACCTTGAAGATGAACTGCTGGGTGCTCGATTGCTGCATCACCTGGCCGTTGAGCCGCAGGGCGATGGCCAGCGAATTGGGGTCGGCGACTTCGTCGGTCGTGGTGAGGTACGGCCCAAACGGCGCGAACGTGTCGAAGGTCTTGCCCAGCAGCCATTGCCCGCCCGGCTTGTGCATCTGCCAATCGCGGGCCGAGACATCGTGCCCGCACGTGTAGCCGGCGACGTGCTCCAGCGCCCGCTCGCGGGGGATTTTCCGCCCGCCGCGGCCGATCACCACCACCAGCTCGGCCTCGTAGTCCACGCACTTGCTCACGCTGGGCAGCACGATCGGCTGCTCGTGGGCACCGACGGCGGTGGGAAACTTGCAGAAGATCACCGGCTCGCCGGGGATCGCCGCGCCGCTCTCCTTGGCGTGATCGGCGTAGTTCAGTCCGACGCAGATGACCTTCTGCGGGTCGGGCACGGGGGCGAGGAACTGCAGCTTCTCCGCCTTGAACGGCTTTCCGGCCGCCAGCGCCTTGGCTGCCCGGCGGAGACCCTCGGGGCCTTGCTCGAGCAGGGCTTTCATCGAGGCGGGCACCTGAGCATCGGCTCGGTTCAGATCGACGCAGGCCCCGTCTCGCAGGGCGGCGACGCGGGAACCGGACTGGCTCAAATACGTCAGCAGTTTCATGCTTGGCTCCGCTACTCAAAGTGGTGCAATGCCGGCGATCGGATTCAGGAAGCCGTATAGCTTGCAGCGCCCTAGCGCTTCGATCAATCGGTTGCGGTAGAATTGTCCAAGGACATCAAATTGGGGCGGCTGCGAGGAAGCTTACTCGGCAGACTCGGGCGGCGGTCCGCGAGTCCGCGACGAGGCGTTCTCCGCCGTCGTTTCATTGTGGTAGAATCGATGTGAGCATCGTTTCGAATCTCTTTCCGGAGCGTCCAGCACGATGAGCTCGGCAGAACAGTCGCTTTTCGACGCGGCGCTATCGCTGCCTGAACCGACGCGCGCCCACCTGGCGGAAGTGCTGCTCGCCAGCCTTCCGGAAGAAGAAGTGGATGCGCCTCCCGGTGACGAGCTTCCTCACGCGTGGCTAGAGGAAATCCGCCGTCGTCGGAAGGAGATCGAAGAGGGTAAAGTGAAGCTGCTGCCTGGCGAAGAAGTGATGACGCGGAGGAATCGGCGTGGCAAATGACGGCTCGCGAGTTGGCCTGCTTCGCGCTCTTGGCCCCGCCACCGCCATTGCCCTGGTGGTGGGCGGCGTGATCGGATCGGGCGTGTTCGCCAAGCCGGGCACGATCGCCCAACAGGGGCTGGGATTCCCCTGGATCATCTCGGCCTGGGTGCTGGGCGGCATCCTGTGCCTGCTGGGGGCACTGTGCTTCGCCGAGCTGGGGGCCATGCTGCCGCGTGCCGGCGGGCCGTACGTCTATCTCCGCGAGGCCTATGGCCGCGTGCCGGCGTTTCTTTATGGCTGGGGCGAGGTGTTCTTCAATCGGCCCGGCGGCATCGGGGCGCTGGGCACGATGTTCGTCGTCGCGATTCTGACCGCGCTGCGCTGGGAAGCCGGCACGTGGACGCAGGTCGCGCTGATCGTCGGCCTCATCGCGCTCTTGGGCTGGGTGAACATCCTGGGGGTGATTTGGGGCGGGCGGGTGCAAAACGTCACCACCTGGATCAAGGCCGGCGGCGTGGCCCTGGTGGCGATCGTGCCCTTCGCGCTGCTGGCGGTGAACGGCACGGGCATCGACCCAGCCAACTACCGTTCGACCCTCACGGCGGCGGCCGAACCGCCAGCAGCCGCGGCGCAAGGCGACCCTGCACCATCAGAATCCCGCGAAGGTCGCTCCTTCCCGTTGCAGTTCGGCGCGGTCCTGTTGGCCGTGATGTGGGCATATAACGGCTGGTCGGGCTTCACGCCGGTGGCCGAGGAAATCCGCGAGCCGCAGCGCAACATCCCGCTGGCCCTCTTGGGCGGCATGGGCATCGTGATGCTGCTCTACGTCTCGGCCAACGTGGCTTATCACGGCGTGCTGTCGATGGACGAGCTGGCCGCGGCCGGCCAGAACGGGGCACTCGCCACGGCCGAGCGGCTGATGGGCCGGTGGGGAGCCGTGCTGATCACGGGGATCATCATGTGCAGCACGTTCGGGGCGATTAACTCGAACCTGCTGCTCTCGCCGCGGGTGGCCTTTGCCATGGGGCGCGACGGCACCTTCTTTCGCTCGCTAGGCGAAGTGCACATCGTCTACCGCACGCCGGCGATCGCCATCGTGGTGCAGTCGCTGATGGCCATCGCCTTGGTGGCTGGCTCAGGCTTCTTGACCGCGTGGGTTAGCGACGCGGCTAAAGAGCGGATTCGTCGAGCCACGGCTAGCGAGTCTCCGCTCGTGCAGCAGCACGTCGCCAAGGCCATCGAGGGCAAGGATCGCAGACTCCCCGCTGAAATTGAGAAGGCCCTCCACCAGGAGCCGGCCGAAGTGCGCTCCCGCGTGATGAGTGCGATTCGCAGCCAGCAGCCGGGCGGCCCCTGGCTCGTGCGGCAGATCCTCCTGCGCCTGGAAGACAAGTCGGTGTTCGACCTGCTGACGAACTTCGTGGTCTTCGCCGGCGGCATCTTCGACGGGTTGTGCGTGCTGGCGATGATCATCCTCCGCCGCCGGCAGCCGGACCTGCCGCGGCCCTATCGCACGTGGGGATACCCGCTGGTGCCAATCGCCTACCTCGTCTGCTTCGGGGCGTTTCTGGCGGTCGTCTTCGTGGGCGAGCCGTTCGAGGCGACGGCCGGGCTGGTGCTGGTGGGGCTGGGGCTGCCGGTGTACTTCCTCGTGCGGGCCCGCAACCAGGGCGGCGAGGAGTCGGCGGCCAGGCCGAGCGGGTGATACGGCCGAACGTCGAACGTCCAAACTCACTCCCAACGTCCAACGTCGAACGATTTCGCTTCCCTCGTTTTCAAGCAGAGCTTGCGAGCCAGAGGAGCGCCTGCGTTCGATGTTGGACGTTCAATCACTCAGAGCCAGTTGCACATAACTCCCTCTCCGCTGTGGGGAAAGGGCTGGGGTGAGAGGCAATCCGCGACAACCTGCCCCTCACCCGGCCTCTCCCCAGGGGGAGAGGAGCAACCACCTCTACGGCTCGACCCGTTCCCCGCCGTTGCGCGTCAACATCGCCTTCAACGTCTCCGGCGCGATGTCTTTCGTGAAGAACCGCACCGAGGCGTCGCAGAAGAGCGCCGCGAACGTGTCGCCCAGCGCCTTGACGGGCTCCTTGTCGTCCACTTGCCAGTCGTCCGGCTTGGTCCAGAAGACAGCCGCCTCGTCGGTGACTTCCACCGCGGCGATGGTGTTGGAGGTGCCATCGCGGATGTCCGCGATCTTCGTCCCCTTGTCGGCGCCCAGCACGGAGCCGTCGCAGATGGGGGCCAGGAAATTCGTCTTGCCGCTCTCGGCCTTGTTCTTGCTGCCCGTGGCGCGGAACACGTCCGGCATTTTGGCCAGCAGCTTCTTGTTGTGCGCGCTGTCCCAGGGCTCGTCCTGGCGGAACTGCTTGTAGAGGTCGCTATGCTCCAAGTATGGCAGCAGTTGCACGCGCCAGCTCAAGAGGGGCTTGCCGACGGCGTCGAAGTTCGCCCGCGCGGGGAACGAGCCGTTGCCATCGTGGTAGCTGTGCAGGGCCAGCCCGATCTGCTTGAGGTTGTTCGCGGTGCGCGTCCGCTCGGCAGCGGTGCGGGCGCCGGTGACCGCGGGAGCCAGGGCTGAAATGAGATTGGCCAGGCCCTTGTTCTCTTCGCTCAGCTCGACCACGACCTGGTCGCCCGTCACGCGCGGCGTCAGGGCCTTGGCGATTTTGTCCGCGGCGGGAAGCTGCTTCTTGACCTCGGGCGACTGGGCGAACAG
Source organism: Planctomycetia bacterium (assembly GCA_041497795.1). Taxonomy (GTDB): domain Bacteria; phylum Planctomycetota; class Planctomycetia; order Pirellulales; family S012-138; genus JBGQHD01. The sequence continues at coordinate 1,600 of JBGQHD010000271.1, read as the reverse complement.
CTCCAGTCCCGCGGCGATGGCCGCGCCTTGGGCCTGCGCGGCGGCGGCGTCCTTGGCCTGGATCGCCACCCGCAGCGATAGCTTGGCCGAGACGTTGACGCCCAGCGCGGCGAAGCGCAGGCCCTCGGAGAAGGGCTTCGTTGAACCGCCGCCCAAAGCCGGCGGCAACTTGGGGAACATCTCATCGATCACGCGGCGCTGATCGTCGGACATCAGGAACGCGGCCTGCACCGTGCCGTCGCCTGCGGCCGCAAAGGCGCGAGCCAGCTCGTCGGTCTTGACCGGCGGGCGGCGGTCGGCCTTCTTGAGGCGCTCCAGCGTGGCGCCGGGGCCGACGAACACCGCGCCGGCCAGCGGCTCGCAGACGAGCGTCAGCGAGCGGCCGAGCGCCTCCTGCGGCGTGGGAGCGGCGCCCGGCGGCGCGCCGCCACCCAGTGCGATCAGCGGTCGTAGCGAGCGGGCCAGCGTTGCCGCGTCGCTCCCCTTGGCCACGGGGATGATGCCAAAAGGCGACCGGTTGGGCACATCGGCCAGACTGACGATCAGGTAGGCCTCACTCACGCCGGCAGCCGTGAAGCCACCCTTGGCCATCTCGCCCGCCAACGTGGCTTTGTCCAGCTCGTCGCCCAGCACTCCGCCGAGGAGCCGCTTGACCTGCCGCGACGCGCCTTCCAAGTCGAGCCGCGTGGCGTCGAGCCGGGCGACGACGACCGTCTGATCGTCGAGGAACGGCGCGACGACCGCGGCGCGAGCGGCGTAATCGGCCTTGTCCTTGTTTTCGGGAGCGGGCTTTCCTTGGGAGTGGGCCGCGCTGGCCAGGCCGGCCGTGAGGATGGTGGAAGCGAGCAGGCGGAACATGTTGACCTCGTAGTCTTGGGGATCGAAAGTGTAGGCGTCTCGCTCCGCGAGACGAACCATCTCGCGGAGCGAGATGGCTACTTTGCGGACGGCACACGGAGTGTGCCTGCTACTTCGTTGCGGCACGCAGCTTCAGCTCGTAGCGGGCGGCGTTTTGGATCGGCTGGCCCGGCGGCACGGCCCCTTCGAGGATCGCCGTGCCTCCTTCCAAACGATATTCGAACGGCTTGCCCGTGAACGGGTTGGTGGGAATCGGCACTTGCTTGACCTGGTCCAGCGAGTCGGGCCAGTGGCCGTGCTCGGCGGCGTACATCCGCAGGGCCTCGATCGTCCGCAGCTCGTCAATGCTCCGTTCCGACCGTCCGGCGGCGCCGATCACCGCGTTGACCGCCGGCAGCAGCAGGGCGGAGAGCATGACCATCGGGTCGCCGCGCTCGCGGGCGACGACCTCCTTGAACCGCTCGTCGGCCCGCCGGGCCTCCTCGACCGCTTGCGGCAGCGGCAGGTAGTGCGCCTTGAACACGTCGCCCCACAGCTCCTGGTATCGCTCGTGCGCGTGCAGCAGCACCACTTGAGCGACCGGCATGGCCTCGACTTCCTTGCGGTCGCGCCCGGCCTCGATGAGCTTGCGCTTGGCCGTGGGGTAGGCCCACATCGCGATGCCGGTCAGCGCCAGCTCGCCCCGCCAATCCGCGGGCACCGCGTCGGCGCGCATGCCGATCAGGTCGCTCATCCGCCGGGT
>JBGQHD010000270.1:0-6669 GCA_041497795.1 Planctomycetia bacterium | reverse complement strand
TGGCGGAGGTTTCCGGCGGGCGGAGCGTGGGACGCAAGCCGTCGCCGGAAGAGATGAGCGGCGACAGCCCGGCCACCAGCAGCGTCAGCCCCAGCAGCGTGAAGAACCCGTACAGCAACGGGCGCCGCTGATAAAGCTGGACGATCTTCTTCCACCAGGCGAGCTGCGCGGCCGGCGGGGCGGCCGGGGCGTCCGGCGCGGCACCGGCGGGTTGGTCTTGATCGGGAGCAATTCCGCTCATGCAAGGCTCTCCACGGCTTCACGAATCCGCAACACCCGGCCGAGCAGCCGGGGGAATTCGTCCAGCGGCACCATGTTGGGGCCGTCGCTGGGCGAGGCGTCGGGGTTGGGATGGGTCTCGAAAAACAGCCCGTCGGCGCCGGCCGCCGTCGCCGCGCGGGCCAGCGGCTCGACCATGGCCCGGTTGCCGCCGGTGGCGTTTCCCAGGCCGCCCGGCTCCTGCACGCTGTGCGTGGCGTCGAACACGACCGGCACGCCCAGCGCCTGCATCTGCGGGATCGACCGCATGTCGTTGACCAGCCGGCCGTAGCCGAACGTCGTGCCCCGCTCACACAGGAGCACGTTGCGGCAGCCACCCGCGGCCAGCTTGTCGACGACGTGTTTCATGTCCCAGGGGGCGACGAACTGCGGCTTCTTGGCGTGCACGGCGCGGCCGGTCTTGGCGGCCGCCAGCAGCAAGTAGGTTTGGCGAGCCAGGAAAGCCGGAATCTGCAAGAGGTCGCAGACTTCGCCCACCGGCCCGGCCTGGCCCGGTTCGTGGATGTCGGTCGTCACCGGTAGGCCCGTTGCCCGTTTCACGCGATCCAAAATGGCCAGTCCTTCCTGCATGCCCGGTCCGCGGTAAGCATCGACGCTGGTGCGGTTCGCCTTGTCGAACGAGGCCTTGAACACGAGCTGGATCGGCAACTCGGCCGCCAGGGCGGCCAAGCGACCGGCGATCGACAACGTCAGCTCTTCAGTTTCGATCACACACGGCCCGGCAATCACCAGCAGCCGCTCCCCACGCCCGCAGCGATACGGTCCGACGATCGCGGGATTATTCAGCACGGCACACTCCGTTGAACGACGCGGACTTACAGCATCGACGGGATGGTTCGCCGCGCGAACCTATCCTGCCGTTCCATGTCGTGATGAATCGAGGGTAGATTTGCATGGCACAAGTCTGCGGCGGAACCTCGTACGATTTTAACTGGGACCGAAAGCTGGGGACTGCGCTCAAAAGGCTCCGGCAGGCGGCGGACCGCTGGGCCGCCGACGGTCGCGGTGGTCTTGAGCCATCCCGCGTGGCTTCAGTCATTCTCGCGATATTCTCCGCGGGCTGGTCAGGGTTCGATTTTGAAGACGATCGGAAGGACCAAATTCGGTCCTTGGCCCGATGGCTCTCCGTCGTTCAAGCACCGGAGATTGAATGCCGTCCGTTGTTACCAAAGGCCGACTACCCAACGGTTCAATGCGCCGTGCATTCTGTCGTAGGGGTTCTGGAACAAGCAGCCATTTCGTGGTCCGAGGGGGATCCTGAAGACCCACCGACGGAACACGTACTGAATTGGATGGTCGGGGAATTACATGATCTGCGTGCCAGGGTGCGGCCTCCTGATCCCAAGTTGCCACCGCTTCCCCCAAGTGTGAAGCACGAGACACCGTCACAGTAACTTGCGCGCTGCCCAGTCCTCTGGCACGACCAGGGTTAGTCTGCGCGGCAACAAGCCAATCTCCAAGGGCAGATAACCGCCAAAGTCGCCATCCAGTTGAAACGGCACCGGCTCGTCGGCCTCCACTCGCAGTTCGGTCACGCGCCGCAGCGTACAGTCGGCCAAACGATCGTGCTTCCCACGCAGCACGGCCAGCAAGTAACGCATGCCGTTCCAAAACGAGCCGCGCTCAAAGGCACAGAGGTCGAATAAGCCGTCCTCGCCACTGGCCCCCGGCGTGAAGGGCAGTCCGCCGGCGTAGCACGGCAGGTTGAACAGGAACATCCAACGGGCCACGACCGGCTCCCCCAGGCGAGCGTCGCGGCGTAAGCCCGACGTGCACGTCGAGCTTACGCTTCGACGCTCGCCTGTCTCGGCTGCGGTCGGCTCGTGCTCGGCCTGCCGGAGCTGGATGCGCAGCGGCGGATACCCATAGTTACGGAAGGCGGCCACGATTGGTTTGACGTAACTCAGGTGGCTGATATGGCCCCGGCGGGCTTGCTCCAGCCGGTACACCACGTCGGCATCCAGGCCGCAACTGGCCATCAGCAGGAAGATGCGGCCGGGCAAAGTAGTAGGCACGCTCCGCGTGCCGTCCGCAGGTACGGCACACGGAGTGTGCCTACTACTCCCACCGGCCGCTCGATCGAGCCAGACGCCGCGCGGTGACGTGGCCAGGCCGGCGTCCATTCGCACGATCGTGCCCCCGGCGATCGCTGCGCCCACCGACTCCGGTTCGCGGCCGATGCCCAGGTACTTGGCCAGCAGGTTCTCCGTCCCCAGGGGCAGCACCGTGACGGGCACGCCGGCGGGGACGCGATTCACGATCTCGGCGATCGTGCCATCGCCGCCGGCCGCCACCACGGCGCGTAAGGCGCCGTGAGCCTGACTCTCCGCCGCGCGGCCGGCGACCTCGGCCAGATCGGTGAAGATTTCCGCGTGCAGCCCCCGCCCGGCGAGAAAGCTGGCCAGCCGCTCGGCCGAGGGCTGTGCCGCCCGCCGGCCGGCCTTGGGATTGACCGAGATGACGACCTGCCGGGCCTCCGGCGGCAGCCGCACGACGTTGGGGGGCATGGTGCCGGACGAATGCGCCTCGGGGGGGTACGACGTCGCCATCATGGCCCTGTCGTTAGCGGTCGATCTGCAGCTTGGGAAGCTTCTTCTGCAGGGCGGTCACGGCGTCGTCGCCGATCGCGGAAATGGACTTCAGGTTCAGCTTTTGCAGCTTCGACAGGCCGTGGAGATGCTCCAGGCCGGCGTCGGTGATCTGCGTGCCGCTCAGGTCCAGCGAAGTCAGGCTCGTCAGGCCCTTGAGGTGCTGCAGCCCGTCGTCGCCGATCAGGGTGCCCTGCAAGCTCAACGTCCGCAGGTTGGTCAGCCCGGCTAGGTGCTGCAGGCCGGAGTCGTCCACGCGGGTATTCCAAAGATCGAGCGTTTCGAGCTTCTTCAAGCCGCCGAGGTGCTTGAGGCCGGCGCTATCGACTTTGCCGCATTCGCTCAGTTCCAGCTCGACCAGGTCGGTGAGACCCTGAAAATATTTCAGCCCCTCGCTGCCGATCTGCGTATTGCGGGCGTCCACGACCTTCAGCTTGGTCAAGCCCTCGATGTGGGCGAAGCCGGCGTCGGTGATCTTCGTCACGCCGACGAGGTAGAGCTCCTTCAAGTCCTTGAAGTTCGCCAGGTGCCGCATCCCCGCGTCGGTGATGCTCGACTCGGTAAGTTCCAGCGTCTGGAGCTTCGTCAGGCCGCCGATGTGCCCCATGCCCACGTCGGTGAGGGCGCCGCCCTGGGGTCGGAATCGCAGGCTGACCAGATTGGTCAGGCCGGCCAGGTGGGCCAGCCCTTCATCGCTGACGCCGCGGCAGCCGCGGAGATCGAGCAGCCGCAGCCGCTTCATATCCTTGAGATGAGCCAGGCCTTCGTTGCCGATCTGCGTGTACGGCAGCGACAGCCGCTGCAGCTTGGGGATGCCCTGCAGGTGAGCCAGGCCCGCGTTGGTGATGCTGGTCCGCTGCAGATTGAGGGTTTCCAGCGTGGGGTGCGCTTTGAGCTGGGCCAGGCCGGCGTCGGTGATCGGCGTGTTGAACAGCTCCAGCGCCTGAAGTTGCTTGAGGCGCAGGGGGAACTTCAGGTCGCCGTCTGTCGCGCCGGACTCGTTGAGCTTCAACTGCCGCAGATCGGGGAAGCCGACCAGGCGATACAACTGCCCCTTGATCGGCACGCGGCTGAAATCGAGCCCGATGAGGCTCTTATTCTTGTCGCGGATCACCTTCGCTCCCAACTCCTCGATCGCGGCCAGTTGCACGTCGGTCAACTGGCGCTTAAGACCGGCGACTTCGGCCCGCAGGCGATTCAGTTCGGCGGGATCGGCTCCGCGGCGCGGGGCAGCGCTCACGGCGCCGCTAACCGCCTGGACGGGCGGTTTGCCCTGTTTCCTGCCGCAACCCCCGAGCCCGACCGCCAGCAAGCACGTTCCGCCCACCAAAAGGTGGAGACAAACTGAAGTCCGCCGATTCATTCATCGATCTCCTTGCCCACGTCCCGAGACTGCCGACGAACCGCTGAAGGTTGAACGGCCGAAACTCTCCGGCCCACGAACCTTAAGCGTACTCCACGATGGCCTGGCGAAAAAGACGGGGGCTGGCCGAAATCGCCAGCTTCCGAAGGACCTGGTATAATCGGGGCCGAAACCTCTTAGGCCGTTTCGTTGGTAGTATCGTTAGCACTGCCCTGGCTGCGTCGGTTGGCCACGGCCAGTGGCTCTTTCCACGATCATACCGGTCGTCGTCACTTGGGGTTACGATCATGATCTGGCGTCACTTGCTGCTGCTGGCCGCCGTGCCCGTGGGGGCCGTCGTGGTGGTGGGCAGCTTGTTCCCTCGTGCCCTGCCGGAGCATTGGCAATACGCCGATCGGCAAGTCGCGGAAGTGCAGCACGACGCCGACTTCCAGCATACGCTCTCGGCCCTCAACGAGGTGTTTGCCCAACGCTGGAAGGACCTGGGCATCCAGCCGGCGCCGCGGGCGGACGGCTTGACGATCTTGCGTCGCCTGTCGCTGGGGCTGACGGGCACGATCCCTTCGCTCGAAGAGATTCGCATGGTGCAGGCCCGCATGGTGCAGGCCCGGCGGACGCAAGCCGGCCAGAAGGACGTGGGCGCCAACTCGTCCGATGTCGTCGCCTGGTGGACGGCCGGCCTCTTGGCCGATCCGCGTTCCAGCGACTACCTGGGCGAGCGGTTCGCCCGATCCTTCGTGGGCACGATCGACGGGCCGTTCTTGATCTATCGCCGCCGGCGGTTCGTCTCGTGGCTGGACGACGAGCTGCATGCCAACCGGCCCTACGACCAGATCGTGAGCAAGCTGATCGCCTCCGACGGCTTGTGGACCAGCGAGCCGGCCACGAACTTCGTCACCGTCAGCATCAACGCCGGCATGGAGGGCAAGGGTCCGGATGAGACCAAACTGGCCGCCCGCGTGTACCGGGCTTTCCTCGGCATTCGCATCGACTGCGCCCAGTGCCACGACCACCCGTTCGCCTCGTGGAAGCAAGAGGACTTTCATAACCTGGCGGCGTTCTTCGCCCATACCGAGCAGTCGTTCACCGGCATCCGCGAAGGCGACAGCGATTACGTCTGGGTGAAGCACGTCCGGTCGAACAAGCCCGGGGGCAGCGCTCCGCCGCAGGTTCCTCCCCCCGCACCCGCGGCCGAAGCGGACGACGCCCCGGTAGACGCCTCTCCCAACGAGATGGACGAACAGGCCAAGCTCTTGGCCGCAGACCCCAATGCCCGCGTCGGCACGCCCGGCGTGCCGTTCTATCCCGAGCTGCTGGGCCAGCACGGCAACCGCCGTCAGCAATTGGCCGAGTGGGTCACCGCGCCAAAGAACAAGGCCTTTGCCCGCGCGACGGTCAACCGGGTCTGGGCCCTGTTGTTCGGCCGGCCGGTGATCGATCCGGTGGACGACATCCCCTTTGAGGCGCCGACCGACCCCGGCGATTCGCAGTATTTCGGCATGCGAGTCCTGGACCTCTTGGCCGACGACTTTGCGGCGCACCAGTTCGACCTGCGGCGGCTGATCCAGCTCATTGCCCAGAGCGAGCCGTTCCGGCGCGAGGCGTATGAAGACTCAAACTGGACCGACGAGCAGCTTGAGGCGGCGCTGGACGCCTGGGCCACGTTCAAGATCACGCGCCTGCGGCCGGAGCAGGTCTCCGGCGCGCTGCTGCAAGCGGCCTCGGTGCAGACCATCGACCGCCAGTCGCACGTCGTCTTTCGTCTCCAGCGGCTGCTGAACGAGAACGCCTTCGTCACCCGCTACGGCGACGCGGGCGAAGACGAGCTGCTGTTTCAATCGGGCACGATCCCGCAGCGGCTGCTGATGCTCAACGGCGAGCAGGTCAAGGACCGCACGCAGCCGAACCCCGTGCTCAACGCCTCCGCTCACATCGCGATGCTGGCACCGGATGACAAGACGGCGCTGGAATCGACCTACCTGGCCGCGCTCACTCGCCTGCCGACCGAGGAAGAAGGCAGGGAGTATCTGCAGCGTCTGAAGGACACGAGCGGCGTCCAGCGGCAGCGAATTCTGGAAGACATCTTTGCGACGCTGTTCAACGACTGGACGGCGTCGTGGAACCACTAGCGCACATCCCAGCAGCCCGGCTGCTCTTAAGCAGCCGGGCTGCTTCCGCCACTCGCGAATTACCACCGCCATGACCACCGCACACGCCTGGGACCACCTTACCCGCCGCTCGCTCTTGGGCATGGCCGGGCTGACCGGCGCCACGTGGCTCACTCCCGTCGCCCACCTCCTTGCCGGCGATGCCGAGCGTGCCGGGCAAGAGAAGGACCGCGAGCCCGCTCAATCGGTCATCGTGCTCTGGCTGGCCGGCGGGCCGAGCCAGCTCGAGACCTTCGATCCCCATCCCGGCACGAAGATCGGCGGCGAGACC
>JBGQHD010000269.1:0-6685 GCA_041497795.1 Planctomycetia bacterium | reverse complement strand
GTGGGCGCCAGAGGCGGCGACGAGTGCCTGGAACCCTCGCAACGGGGACGGCGGCCACTCGGGATCGCCCCCATCGCCCCGGCCGTGGTACATCGGCTGAAGGAAGCGAACGGTGATACAAAAGGAGGACGACATTTTCACCGTGCCTCCGACGATTGGCTGCCGGCACCCCGACGACCACGACGGGCGGCTGTGCGCTTCAAATCCCCTTGCCCCGTCACGTCGCTTCTGGCACGCTCCTTGTCGAACTCCACCGTCTGGCTATCACCGACGCCGAATGCTTTTGCCGTAGCGGTGGCGTAGTTTAACGCCGCATCGTGCGTGAGGGTCACCGGTTTGCGTTCGCCGGCTGGGTAAACTTCGACGAACTCGCGAGGCTTCCCTGGGTCGAGTACGAGCAAGCACCCTTGCCGCAGGTAGCCAGACGGATTGTGCGTGAACGCGGTCAGGGCGAGGCCGAGGATATACCGGCGAAGGGCGAGTGTCCTCTGCTCATCCTTGCCGGCGGAAAGAAGACGAAGAGCGGCCAGGCCGAGGGTGGCATCACGGCGAACGCCGCCAGTGGCGATGACGCCACCGTGCGTGTTCTCCGGTTTGCTGATAGGGATGTGCGAGAAACCACGCTGTGCGAACGGGTGCTTTCCTTTGATCCTGCCCTCGGCGTCCTTCAAGTCTTCAGGCTCATCAAGAACACCCTCGCCGACGTAATCCACTGCTGGAATATACTGTGCGTGTCGTCGAAGCTTCCGCACATCGAACGCCCGGATGTTGGATGCCACGAGCCGCGGCAACTTCGCCTGTGTGTCGCGAGAGTCCCACACGCCGAACACCAGCGAGGTCGGCGCGATCTTTGCCAGCAACTCAGCGTCCCCCTTCAACACGGCCTTGAAGGCGTCTTGCAGCGTCTCCCGGAGTTCGGAGCAGCGGACAATGGCATCGCCCGCGCGGTGCCCAGCTTCGAGCAGGTTGACTTCCTTCTCGCCGGCCTTCACCACGATTTGCGGCACGAGTGCCTTGTACTTCGGCCCAGCGAACAGCGGCTCGATACGGTTCGCCTGGGAGCCGACGCTGTCGATCAGGCAGACATTGGTGCCGTTTAGGTCACCGTCAATGTTGTATCCGCCGGCGAACCCATCACCGGCGGCAAAGGTGGCTGGGAAGAGCACGCCATCGGGACCTTCGACGGGCATCAGGTATTCACGGATGACAAGAGCTACTGGACCATCGTCGCTGAGGTAGTGGTCAAGCTTGGTTAATTCCTTCATCAGTCACCGCGGGTTAGAGGGGTCGCCGAACGGAATGCCTTGTGCTTCTTCTGGCCTGTGCGATACCAGTTCTCAAACCGGTATCCATGCCGGCCGATGTGCGGGAGCAAGCCGGACACCGCCGCCGGAAGCAACATGGGCGGGAGTGGTTCGGCCCACGTGTAATAGTCGAACACTCCCGGCTCCTCCGTCCTTGCCGGCAAGCATCGTTGCAGGCCGACCAAGCACAGGAACTCGACGGCGGGAAACGCGGTTGTCGTCATCTGGAGATCGTTTGGAGCGAAGCCGATGTCTCGCGAGTGAGCGTTCGGTCCGCGACGAGCGTCGAAATAGAACGGTTCCCGCTTCTTCTCGGAGTCATCCGCGTCACGAACGATCACGCCGATATCGAGTAACCCTGGCGACACGAATTGATCTGACCGTAATGCATGTTGCATGGCCCTCGCAATTGCCGTGCTCTCCATCGATCCGGCCCAAACTTTGAGTTGCCTTCCGCCGGATCGCTCGTCTTGCCACCAATCCAATCGAAGCGGTTGGAACGGATTCGCAATCTCGACCGGCGACGAAGTGTCGTTGTCGGGGTCGAGCTGGGTCAGCCCTGCATGGCTCACACTGCGTATCAATTGGGCGAGATCGCCACTAGTTGAGATAGTGAATGCTCGCTGCTCGAAGCGCCCCTCTGTGCCGGGCCATAGCCGGTCGGCCAGTTCCAAAAGCCCGCAACAGGCGAAGAACTGGCCGGGGTTGGTCGGATCGACGCTGACTCTAATGCTCCGCTGTACGTCGTTCATCACGCCTCCTCGACGGTTGCCGATGGCGTGGCGCTGGCGGCGTAGTCGGCGGCCCGCAGCAGCGATTCAAGGTAGGCCAACCCCCAGCGGCCGAACTTGCGTTGCAGTCGGGCGAAGCGCCGCGGCACCTCAGCCGCGATTGTGGCAGTGTCCTTCCCGTTCGGCTCCGGGTCAAACGCCTCATCATCGGTAAAATGCGGACGAGCGCGGCCGTGGTGCGCGGCGATCAGGTGCAGCACCAAGTCTCTAGTGTCGGCGCTCAGCTCTTGAAACTCGGGTTCGTCCGTCACGTCCAGTAGTGAGCCAAACTCGTGGCGGTAGTCGGTGAGTTCGGTTGCTCTTCTGGCAGACTTGGCGAGCAACGGCTTACCCGGGTCCGTGTTGCCAAGCATGCGCTGGAAAAGTAATCGTCTCTTGCCGAGGTCGTGGAACTTCGCGGAGAGGATCACCGCTTTTCTTAGCCCTTTCGACAGCGGCAGGCTGTTGAAAATCCGCTCGGCGCACTCTGTCGCGTCTTTGGTGTGTACTTCCCAAGTCACTGCCCCGCGACTTGTCTTGGATCCATCATCGTCAGCCGAGTGTGGTTTGACGTACCATCGCCAGAATCGCTTCGGCGAGACCGCGCCTTCGATCTCATCATCGTCGTCGGCGTTTGGTTTCGTATCGATGGTGCGGACCAGCCGCATGCCGGCGGGGAGTTCATCATTGTCCCACAACCGCACGCGTCGCTGTTCGTCTTTCTCGTCACGCCATTCGTCGGCCACGTCATTCGCTGCCTGCGATTCTCCGTCCAGCAGTCCGTCTTGCAGACCGCCTACGGTGGGGGAAAGAAGGACCGTCCGGTAATTGATCCGATCCTTCCGCTGCTTATCCATCAACTCGTTGAGGGCCAAGATCTCAACGGTACCGCCCCCGTCGAGCAACCACACTGGATCATGCGGGTTTCGTTTCGCAATTGCTGCGAGATGCTCGAACACCCTGTCACTTGAATCCCTTAGCAGTTCGTGCGGCTTGAGAGGGTAGTCTTCAAGAAGCTCTTCCGGGCTGTATCTTTCCAGCAACTCGCCAGCGATCGTGCGGACTTCGTCCCGCCAAGCGACATACGTTTCCGGCTTCTGGTCGGACACGCCGTGAAGGTAGGGTTCCACTGGCGGACGGCCAGGCAGTCTGCCGGGCACAGTGGTCAGCGCCCAAGCGTCGAATAGGATGTCTGAAGTGAGAAGGAAGACCGGTGGCGGGCTGAACGCTGCGAGGCGGTCGGCTGAGCCGAGTCTGCTGAGGGCGCGCGGGCTGCCATCGCGCTTTAGTTGTTGCAGCAACTCAAGCGTTTTCCTCCGCGTCGCTTCGTACGGGTCCTGTTCGTCGAAATCCCTGGGGTGCACGACGTGAATCTCCGTGTTGCGCCGTTCGCCAAAGCGGTTCACCCGGCCGAATCGCTGAGCCATGCTCTCGAACGTGGACAGGTCGCACACCAAGTGGTCCGCCGAGATGTTCACACCGACCTCGCCGGCACTGGTGCAAACAAGGTAAACGGCTTCGTCGCCGCCTAGTGCATTCGGCAGGAACCTGCGAAAGATCGGATCGGTCCTCACCAATTTATCACGTTCGTAACCTCGCAGCGTTCCCGTGAGTTGCTGCGTCGCACCTTTCGGTAGTTTCCGGACTGTTTTCTGCACGTCCTCGACATTTCGGACGAACACCAGCACCGAAGACTTGGAGTCATGGTATTTCAACGCGAGGTCTGCCACCGCGTCAGCCAGCTTCTTCTCGTCGTCGAGTGGTCGGAACCGGAGCTTCTTCTTGGCTTCGATCCGCTTCTTCACTTCCGGATGCTTGTAATCCGCTCGTTCAAGTCCAAACGGCTTCTCGGTCCCTCGCGGCGTGGCGGTCAACGCCAGGAGCTTCAACCGCATGCCTTCACCCAGCGGGGCGGGCTCTCGCTTCTGCTCATCTCGGATGGCTTCGATCAACTTCTGGAACGCCGGTTCTAGGTGCGCCTCGTCATGCACGAGCAGGGTGTCCTGCCCCAGAAAGCCCGCGTGCAACGGTCGGCTCTTGAAGCCGCAACGGTAGCCGCTGAACAGCAGCCGACTGCCGATCATGTCCACTGTGCCGACCACAATAGCCGGCCGCGCCGGATCGCTCCGCCAGTCAGCGTTGTCGGCGAACTGCCCGCGAAGGGTGCTGATCGCGAGCGGCGCATCGAGCGGATCGGCACAGAGCGCTTGCAACCGCGCCGACAAGTCGCGCACATTGGGCAACCGCTCTCGAATTTGCTCCGCTTCTCGCGTCGCCTGATCGACCACCGTTCGGCGATTGACGACGTAAACGAGTCGTCGTGGTGTGCTCGGCGGAGCGTACCCAAGAGCGTATAGCCAGATGGCCATTACAGAGGTTTTCCCCAGGCCAGTCGGAATGTCGCACGACGTCGGAAACTCGCCAGCGACGAAGCGTCGGGACAGCTCTGCTTGCCAGGGAAACGGCGAATTGCCGGTCAGAGCGTTGAAGCACTGTTCAAAGGGCGTTGGGGCTTGAGGCATCGCAGGTCACGACAATGAACAGGTTCCACTGCAAGAAGTCCGCACTTCCCGTTGTAGTGGCGAGTGACGGACTTTCCAAGTTTTTTGTAGCCCACGGGCGTGGGAGTCGGAGCGCACGCCGTTCGTATCCCCGCTTAGAGCGTGCCGCACGTTCCGGAAGTCTTCCGTTTCTGTCACGCGCCGTTCCGTATATGTAGCGCGGCCCGTAGCCGGCGCGGCGAAAAACACGGTTCGCGGCGTGTCACCGCGGCGCGTAGACTTTGGGCCGCAAGCTGGAACTGCCCAAGGCGCGGATGCCCTGCGCGGGATTGGGTGAGCGATGAGCGGACAGCGGAGGCCGCGGGGCGCTTGCTTGGGGGGGCAGAAAAGGGGCCGCAGCTCGGGACGCAGCTCATTTCACAATCCGAGTACGACGCGGCGGGCAAGTACTCGGAACGCTGTCTCCCAGGCGAGGCGGATAGCCGTACTTGGCAGCGATCAATAGAGCGCAATGGCTCTCCCCGGTCCGCCGTGGCAATCGCGGATCTTTACGGCCGCGAACAGGAAGTAGCCATCTTTCGGGATTCGGCCGACGTTGGTCAGGAATTCCACGCCGACAATATCCGACCCGCCCATCGCCCAGTAGGTCCATCTGCTCCTGTTGCTCAGGATCGCGGAAGCCAGCTCGCTTCTGCGTGAACTCGACGATGAAGTTCTGGATCAGCTGCCCATCCGGTCCCACGCGCCGCGCCGGCCGGGCCGCTGCCTGAGATGATCCAGCAGGGACTTGGCATGTGAGTCCAGAGGCAGGCGGGCTGCCTTGTCCAGGAACGATGCCGGTCCCAGGCTCGGCAGTCATTTCGGACGCCACGCCGGCCGGTTGCCGCGCACGGGCGTGCTCGGGTCCTTGCAGGATGCCACCTCACGAGCGTTGGCGCCATCGGCATCCATCAAGTAGAGGGACACCGGCCCGGTGCCGTCGCTGTGCTGGAAGGCGATGGTCTTCCCGTCGGGCGACCAGGCCGCGGCCATGTTGGTATTCCCCACGCCGCTCAGCTTCCTGATGTTCGTGCCGTCGGCGTCGCAGACGTGAATCTCTTGCCCGCCGTCGACGATGTCGGTGTAGGCGATCTTCTTGCCATCCGGCGACCAGCAAGGATAGACGTTGCCCAGGGTGTTATCGTTGGTGGCGAATTCCTGCGGGTTCGTGCCGTCGGCGTCCATGACGCACAATTTGAAGCCCTTGGTGGTCGCGGTGGTGCAAGCGAACTTTTTGCCGTCGGGCGACCAAGCCGCGTCCCAAGCGTTTTCCCGGATGCTCTTGGCGTTGGAACCGTCGGCATCCATCACCACCGTATCGACCTTCGTACCGTCACGCATCCGGCACAGCGCGATCTTCTTGCCGTCGGGCGACCAGTTCGGGCAGGAACAGTACGTGACCTCGCCCTTCTCCGTGGTGAGCTGCTTGACGTGCGTGCCATCGGCATCCATGACGTGAACGTTCGGCGTCCCGTCGCGGTTGGAAATGAAAGTGATCTTCTTGCCGTCGGGCGACCATGCCGGGAAGGTGTCCTCGGCCTTGTGGCGCGTGAGGTTGCGAGCGTCGCCCCACTCCGGGTTGACGAGTAAGATCTCGGCGTTGCCCGTGCGCGTGGACGACACGAGGAGCGTGTACTCCTTGTCGCCGGCCACGGGGGCCGGATCGTCGAACGCCTTTTTTGACCGCTCCGTCTTCTCCTTTGCCGCTGGCGGTTTAGCCCCGTCGCGCGGGGGTCCAACGTCGTGCCGGTTGAAAGACCAATACGCCGCCAGCCCGCCCACCATCGGGGCCAGGGCCAATCCGCCCGCGGCGGGCACGGTCTGCCGGCGGATGGACACAATCCCGTTCTCGCGCCGCGCCACGACCTGCACCGAGGGCCGCAGGTGAGGGTAAATCGCCGCCGCAGTGGGCAGCAGCGAGGCGTCGACCCGCACGCCGGCGCGATTCAACTCGTGGGCCGCCATCGGGGCCAGCGCTTGCAGGAAGGGGTAGAACGCGCGGAACAGCGCTGGCGTGTCCTGATAGCCCAGTGCCACCGGCCCCTCCTTGAGTGCCGCGGCCACGGCCGGC
>JBGQHD010000268.1:0-6720 GCA_041497795.1 Planctomycetia bacterium | reverse complement strand
CGCGATGCGAGACCGGGTCGTACTTATGGGCATGGCAGCGGGCGCAGTGGATCGTCAGGCCGAAGCACGTGGTGCCGACGATCTGCATCGTGTCGGCCAGCACCTGATAGATTTCGTTCGGCTCCGTGTAGCCCGGATAGGTGGGATCGAGCGCCGTGCGGAGGAAGCCGGTGGCCACGAGCTGCCGCCGCATCTCCGGCGTCAGCTCGGTGGCCCGCCGCCAGTCGCTCAGCTCGTCGCCGGCAAGCTGCTCGGTGAGGAATTGGTCATACGGCAGGTCGTCGTTGAGGGCCTGGATGACGTAGTCGCGATAGCGCCAGGCCTCCGGCCGCAGCCGGTCGGCATCGAGATAGCCGTCGGAATCGGCGTAGCCGGCCACGTCGAGCCAGTGCCGGCCCCAGCGCTCGCCGTAGGCCGGCGAGGCCAGCAGGCGATCGACCAGCCGCTCGTAAGCGGCCGGCCGGTCGTCGGCGAGGAATTGATCGAGCTGGCCCGGCGTCGGCGGCAAGCCGGTGAGATCGAAGCACAGCCGCCGCAAGAGCACGTTCCGGGGCGCGTCGGGATTGAACGTCAGCCCTTTGGCCTCGAGCTTGGCCAAGAGAAAAGCATCGATGGGCGTGCGCACCCGCTCGGCATGCGTTACGCGTGGCAGCTTGGGCCGCTTGGGCGGCTGAAACGACCAGAATTGGCGGTCCGCGGCGGAAAGGCGCGTGGCAACGTCGGCCTCATCCAGCGGCGGCTCGGGCGATTTGGCCGTGACAGCGCCCCCCTCGATCCAACGCCGAATGAGGGCAAGCTGCCGAGCGTCGAGCCGGCCTTCTTCCGGCGGCGGCATTTCGCCTTTCTCGACGCGCTGGATCAGCAGGCTTTCGCCGGGCTTGCCGGGTGTCAACGCCGGCCCGCTGTCGCCTCCCTTGAGCATCGTGAACTTGCGCCGCACGTCGAGCCCGGCCTTGGTCTGCGCCTGGCCGTGGCACTTCACGCAGCGGGCTTCGAGAATCGGGGCGACGTGCGTCTCGAAGACGACCTTGCCAGTCTCCGGCGGCGACGGCTTTTCCGCCGCCCGCAGTCCCGCCTGAAGGCAGATCAGGCACCACGCGGCCAAGAGCAGTGTCCTCACAAGCCGCCGCGGGATCGGCATGACGGGCTCCGGGGAGTGAGGTCGGGAAGGCGGGACACAGCGAGGATGCTCCTAAGCGTAACCATTGGCGGCCAAAGGAGCAAACGCGTGGGGCAAGTTTACAAACGTGCCCGTGACCTTTCGCCACCGGGCACGTTTGTAAACGTGCCCCACGTGGCGGGCTTCTGCCATTGCAAGATTTCGCCGGCCCGCAAGAATAGCTATCAGAAGCTGCGTGCCCGGCTGGCTTGGTTGCGTCTGGCGGCGTGCTACTCCGCGCTGGGCGGCCGGTCCGCGCGGCGATGGTTCGTCTTCCCTGGGACTTCGCAATGGATAGGCGTTTCTTGCTGTTCTTGGTGTTGGCCACGCTGCTCTTGTTGGCCAACATGCAGCTCGTCCGCTGGCTGAACCCGCAGCCAGAGCTGCCAAAGGACGGCGTCGCGGCGCCCGCCGACGCAACCGCGAAAGACGAAGTGCGCCAGCCGCTGGAGGCGCCGCCGGTCGATCGCGCCCAGCCCAAGCCGGCCGCGGAAGCGGTCGAGGAAACTGTCGCCAAGCGGAAATGGGTCGCGCTTGGCTCGGCGGACCCGTCGAGCCCGTACCAGATGCTCGTCGTCCTCACCAGCCGGGGCGCGGGGGTCGAGTGGGCCGGGCTGAACAGCGAGAAGTATCTCGATCTCGAGGCGCTGTTCGAGAAACGCGGCTACCTCGGCTACCTGGCACTGACCCCGGCGCCCGAAGGCGGCGGGGCCGTCGTCAATGTCGTCGGGCCGGGTTCGCCCGCGCGCGGCCACCTGCAACCGCTCGACATCATCACGTCGATCAAGAGCGAGCGCGATAAGGAAACGACGCCGATCAAAAAGCCTGACGACTTGGAGTCGTATCTCACTCAGCGGTCTCGCTTCGACGAGCCGGTGAACCTGCAGGTGATTCGAAAGGGCCAATCCCAGACCATCACCATTACGCTCGGCAAACGGCCGTTGGAGCTGCTCAAGCCCGACCAGGCGTTCGACCCCGCCTTGTCGTTCCTGCTCACGCTGGCCGAGGTGGAGCGTCCCGCCGCGGGGCCGGACGGGGCCAAGAAGGACGACGCAAAGAAGCTCGAGCTCAAGAAAGAGACCGGCATCGAGTTCGTCAAGGGCGGTTCCGGCGAGGGGGCCGTGATCGAGAGCGTTCAGCCCGGCAGCCCCGCCGAGAAGGCCGGCCTTCGCGCCGGCGACAGAGTCGTTCAGCTCGACGACGTGAAGATTCACAAGTTCTCCGAGTTCAACGACGCACTTGCCGGAAACACGGTGCCCACCGGCGCCTATTTGGACGTGACCTTCCAGCGGGGCGACGCCGCGGGGACCAGCGCCGTGCGGCTGGCGCTGCCGCCGGAACTGCCGGGCGTGAACCTTTACACGGCCGATTGGGAAATCAAGCCCGGGAACAGCGATGCGATGGTGGAATTCCACCGCACGCTACCCTTGCTCAACCTGGAAGTGGTCAAACGCTACACGTTGGCCCCGAAGGTGGAGACCGAGCAGGCGCCCGCCGGGCCGGGCTATCACCTGACGCTCGACGTGGAGATCAATAAAATCGCCCACGACGGGGCGCCCCTCCAAGTTGCCTATCAGCTCGACGGCCCGCAGGGCCTGCCCACCGAAGGCTGGTGGTACGCCAACAAGATCAGCCGCACATCGGGCGCGGCCGGAGCGCGGGACGTGATGTACAACCTCGATCGCTCGCCGAACATGTACAACGCCCCCGAACTGGGGCGCGGTGCCAAGTTCGACGTCGCAGTGCCGTCCGAACACAAGTTCGTCTTCGTGGCGGACGACGCCCGTTACGTTGCCGCCGCGATCCTCCCCCGGACCGGTCAAGTTCCGATCCAGTTGCTGCAGCCGCTCATCGTCGGATCGCCGGAAAAGGATCGCCCGCAGCTCACCAACACGTCGTTCCGGCTGATCACTGACGCCGTCGAATTGAAAGACCAGCCTCTGCACCATTCGTACACGATATTCCTCGGGCCAAAGGAGCGCGAGGTGCTGGCCCAGCCCGAATACCAACTCAGCGAGCTGGTCTACTACGGCTGGACGATCTTCGCCGTGCCGGCACAACTCATGGTCGGCATCTTGCACTTCTTCTACGACTGGGTGCCCATCCACAACTACGGCATCGCCATCATCCTGCTGACCGTGCTAGTCCGGCTGTGCATGTTCCCTCTGAGCCGCAAGCAGGCCCTGGGCGCCCAAAAGATGCAGAAGTTGCAGCCGGAACTGAAGCGGCTGACCGAGAAGCACAAGAACGACTACGAGGGCCGCGCCAAAGCCCAGCGCGAACTGTTCCGCAAGCACAACTACAATCCGGCCGCCGGCTGTTTGCCGATCTTCGTGCAGTTGCCGATCTTCATGGGCCTGTACCGGGCGCTGTCGGTGGCCACCGAGCTGCGACAGGCGCCGCTGATCGAGGGACTTTACTGGTGCTCGGACCTCAGCGCGCCGGACCGGCTGTTCCACTGGCAGGCCCTTCTGCCGGACTTCCTGGCCAGCGAGACCGGCTTTCTCGGCCCGTACTTCAACCTGCTGCCGATCATCACGATCGTGCTGTTCCTGGTGCAGCAGAAGATGTTCATGCCGCCGCCGACGGACGAGCAGCAGAAAATGCAGCAGAAGATGATGACCTTCATGATGATCTTCATGGGCTTCATGTTCTTCAAGGTGCCCAGCGGATTGTGCATCTACTTCATTGCCTCGAGCTTGTGGGGCATCGCCGAGCGGAAGCTGCTGCCGAAGATCTCGCACGAGACGGAGGAGAGCGCGGCCCCCGCCGCGGCCGAAGCCCGCAAAGCCGCCCAGGACAAAGGCAGGCCGCGCGGCGCCGAGCCGCAAGGCGGCGGGCCGGGAGCGGCATCCCAAGGCGCGGCTCCACAAGGTCTCGTGCAGCGCACGGCCGGCCGCCTGGGCGGCACGGTGCTGGGCAAGCTCTTCAAGAGCCTGTCCCAGGCCGCCGACAACCAGCCGCGCACCGAGGCTGGCAAGCGCCGGCCGAAGAAGCGAGGCAAAGGCAACAAGTAGCGCTCACCCTCTCCCCTTTGGGGAGGGGGCCGGGGTGAGGGGAGATTTGAACATCGAACATCCAACGTCGAACGTCCAACATTGAAGTGCGTTGCGCGACGACTCTCCGTTCGATGTTGGATGTTTCAGTGTTCAGTGTTCGATGTTCGGCACATCTCCTGCGTCCGACAACCTCTAGCTGGCTGGACGGGAGAACAGTCCTCCAGTCACTTCCATGCTCGTTCTGATCGGCTATCGCGGCACCGGCAAGACGACCGTCGCCCGGGAATTGGCTCGGCGGCTCGGCTGGGGTGCCGTCGATCTGGACGACGAGATCGAGCGCGACGCCGGCAAGTCGATTGCCGAGATCTTCGCTCAGGACGGGGAAGAAGCCTTCCGCGACCAGGAATCGGCGGCGCTAGCTCGCTGCACTTCGCAGGGACAGACCATTCTGGCCACGGGCGGCGGCATCGTGCTTCGTGAAGCCAATCGCCGCAAACTGCAAGACGTTTGCCGCCGCGGCGGTAGCGCCGTGTGGCTGCGGGCGTCGCCCGAGACGATCCTCTCGCGGATGACGGCCGACGCCGGCACGGCCGCGCGGCGGCCGAACTTGACGCCGGCGGGCGGCTTGCGGGAGATTGTAGACTTGCTGGCCCAGCGCACGCCGCTCTACGCCCAGTGTGCCAGCCTGACGGTGGACACCGAAGGCAAGACGCCCCAGCAAGTCGCCGACGAAATCCTTCTGGCACTGCCCCGGCATCTCCGCGAGGACCGCACGGCGTGAACGTCATCCTCGCCATCCCCTTCCAGTTGTCGCTGATCTTGCTGTTCCTGCTCGGGGCGGCGCTGGGCAGCCTCGTCAACCTGGTCGTGGACCGCCAGCGCGAGGAGACGCCGCGCTACAGCCCGTGGAATAAGCTGCTCGATCGGCTGCTGGGCCGAGGCGCGGCCGCTCCCGCTGCCCCGCGCAAGCGGCGCGGCCGCAAACCCAAGAGCGAGCCGCGCAAGCCCGGGAGATTTGCGCTACTGCCGATCGTCGGCTGGCTGGAAGTGGCCGCCACCGCGCCGGCCGACCAGCCGCGCCGATTCTGGGTGCGGCCGATGATGGTC
Source organism: Planctomycetia bacterium (assembly GCA_041497795.1). GTDB lineage: Bacteria > Planctomycetota > Planctomycetia > Pirellulales > S012-138 > JBGQHD01. Next base: position 1,455 of record JBGQHD010000268.1, on the reverse strand, counting down.
GAGCTGCTGTTCGCGTCCGGGCTGACGCTGCTTTATTGGTGGGAGGTGGGTTGCGGTGGGTTGGTCCCGGCGAGCCTCGCCAATCCTCGGCTGCGGCTGCCGCTCAATATGCTGGAGGTCGTGCACCAACAGTTTGCCTTGCACGGGCTGTTTCTCGTCTTCATGGCAGCGGCGGCGCTCATCGATTTAGACGAGTGGGTCATTCCCGATTCCATCGCGGTCACGGGCACGCTGGTGGCATTGGCCTTCGCCGCCGCTGTGCCCGCCTCCGCGCTGTTTATCACGGTTGAGGATCAGAACCGCATTTCGATGCTCTCCCATCTCGACTTCTCGATGCCCGGCGATCTGGTCCGCCCGCTGGGGCCGCGGCGGCCAATGGGGCTGTTGCTCGGCATGGGCTGCGTTTGGCTGTGGTGCTTCGGCCAGTTGCCGCGCGTGTGGACGGTGCGTTGGGGATGGGGCACGGCGTGGCGATTGTTCTGGCGACGGCTGGCGCGCGAGCGCGGCGCGACGGTGCGGGTGGTTTTCATCGGCTTGGCCGTATCGCTCCTGTGCTCCGTCGTTTGGAGCTACGGCAGCGATCAGCGGTGGACCTCGTTGCTCTCCGCTCTCGTCGGCCTGACGGTGGGCAGCGGCATCGTGTGGATTATCCGCATCATTTGCTCGGCCATCCTGCAGCGCGAGGCAATGGGCTTCGGCGACGTGACGCTGATGGCCATGATCGGCGCCTTCCTCGGTTGGCAACCGACGCTGTGTGCGTTCTTTCTCAGCCCCTTCTTCGGGCTGATCCCGCCAATCGTGGCGCTGGTCATGCGCATCGGCACGCCGCGGGCCGTGCCGTTCGGGCCGTTTCTCTGCCTGGGCGCAGGGACCGTTCTGCTTTGGTGGGCGAAGGTGTGGCCCTGGCTGGCGGAACGACTCGACGTGTTCGTGGGGTTTGGCGCCGGCTTTGTGTTGGCCTTCCTGGGCGGAGCGCTCGTGGTGCTGGTGCTGCTGCTGTTTGGGATGCAGATGCTCAAGCGAGCGTTCGCCTAGCCGCCGGCGTAGAACGGAATTCATTCCGTTCGCACACATCCGCGCTGGAGCAGGTGCGAACGGAATGAATTCCGTTCTACTTGGCATCGATGCGCCGGCAATGCGCCACGATCTCTTCGACCGTCGTCGGCAGATCGCCCTGGGCGGGGGCCTTCGATTCGGCCGCTAGCTTGGGTGGGGCGGCAGACTTGGCGGGGGCTTCGGAGTCTGCCGGCGTTTCGGAGGGAGCCGCCGCGCCGCGGCTCTTTTGGCCTCGCGCCGCCGCGAGCATATCCGCTACGGACATCTTCGACGGATCGGCCTTCCCGGCCGCCGGCTTGGCGGGCGGAGCGCTGGCCGGCTTGGCCGGTGTCTTGGCCGCGGCCGCGGGCGCTGCACCTTTCGGCCGGCGGGCCGCCTCGAGAATGTCGGCCGTCGAGG
>JBGQHD010000267.1:0-6738 GCA_041497795.1 Planctomycetia bacterium | reverse complement strand
CTGCCTTCCTCGATTGCGATCAACGTGGTGGTGCTAAGCACGAAGAACAACTTCCTCGCCGTCAAGCGTTCCTCCGCGGTGCAGGATGCGAAGAATCTCTGGACCGTTGGTCCTTACGAGACAATGACGCTCAAACCCGACACGCCGGCCAAAAGGAAAGATCTCCTGAAGATCGAGGACTTTTTTGAACTTGCTGAACGCTGTATTCGGGAAGAAGTAGGTCTCGAGCCAAATCAATATGGCGAGGTAGTAATCTCGTGGTTCGGCTACTATTTGCCTCTCGCTCGAGGACATATCGTGGCGCAAACAAGATTGTCGGTCTCCGAGGACGAAGCCCTAGACTGCGCCTCAAGTAGCCACAGTGTATTTGAAGCCGAGAGGTGGGAATGGATTCCTTTCAACAGGGAGAGTATTTCCCAATACGTCGCCAACCGTAAAGGACCATTGGCCGACAAGAATTGGTTAGATCAATCGCGACTCTCGTTTTGTGAAGCCTGGAGAATGCGGCAGGTTCTGAGTCTCAAATGAAGGGTCCAGAACTAAGTACGGTCGAGTCGTGCGAGCCGAACAAGCGGCTCCAGCAGACGGCGGCCGCAATGGCAGTTTCTGCAGGTTCACTGTCGCTCGGCGCGGCCGCCGCTGCTGAGCTTGGTCGTTCGGCGCCGGAGGTTCGACGATGATCCGCGGTTCCTTGGTCACTGTTCGACCGGCTCGGGAACACGACCGACGCGCGATTTACCAATGGCTCGCCGAATCGGACCTGACACCGTCGATGCTGGGGCCGCCCAACTTCCCTGATGCCCCAGAACCAACTTGGGACCAGTTTTGTGAAGACTATGGGCCCGACTTCTTCGACGGGACGAGGCAGGAGGTTGGCAGGTCCTTCATCATCGAGTTATGCACAAGAAGTTGCCAGCCTAACGAGGCGTTGCAGCAGACGGGGTTTCTGTTGAGCGCCGCGATGCTTGGCGCTCCCACGGCCTGAAGGCCGCACTACGAACGCAGCCCCACCGCTTGCATCAGCCGGTTCGTGGCCGTGTACGCCTCCTCGACCCACTCCACGATCCGGCTCGGCTCGGGTGAGTATTCCAGCTCGATCGACATCGCTCCGTCGATGTTCAGGGCCTTGATCTCGCGCAGGTACGGCTCGAAGGGCACCACACCGCGGCCCGGCGGCAGGTCGCCGTGCCGCTGGCCGTCGCAGTCGGAGATGTGCACGTGGATCGCCTTGCCGCGCAGCCGCCGGAGCTCTTCCGGCTTCACGCCGGCCAGGAGCAGGTGCGAGACGTCGATATTGGCCTTCACCGCGTCGTGGGCCACGTCGTCCAGGAAGCGGGCCATACTGTCCACGCTGTTGACCAGCGACAGCTTGAACGGCTCCAGCTCCAGGGCGATTTGCACGCCGAGACGCGCCGCGTGGTCTCCCAGCCGGCGGCAGGCCTCCACGCCGGTGCGCCACTGCTCGGCCGGCGGGATGACTTCCTGGTTCCAGATGTACTCGCCCAGCACGAGCAGCACGTTCTTCGCCTGGTACTCGTAGGCCAGGTCCAGGTAGGCCCGCACGCGCTGGATGTGGAAGTCGCGCACCGTGCGGTTGAAGTCGGTCAGGCCCAGGGCCACACAGGCGATGGAGACGATCGGCAGATCGAGCCGGTCGCACTCGTCCTTGATCAGCCGCCGCTCGCGCACGTCTACCTCCGTCGGATCGACGAAGATATCGACCGTGTCGAAGCCGATCTCCTTGGTCTTGCGCAGCCCGAACTCGGTCGGCTGATTGGCTTGCACCCAGGCGGAGTTGATGAGGCCAAGTCGCATGGCGGTGTCCTTCAGAAGGGAGCGTTGCCTACGATTAGGGCCGAGCGAAGGGTGAAGATCAAGGGGGCAGTGCAGCCGTCTCGCTCCGCGAGACGAATCATCTCGCGGAGCGCGATGACTACACTAATCCGCCTTGTCCGGACGAGTGCGCCGGCCTATGTTAGGACGCTCGAAGGCCGCTAAACGGACCAGCCCATCGACTCTCCACTCAAGGAGCCACCGGTGACCCAAGTTGCGGAAAAGAAGCTGCCCTACAAGGTGAAGGACCTTTCGCTGGCCGAGATGGGACGCAAGCAGATCATGCTGGCCGAGAACGAGATGCCCGGCCTGATGAGCCTGCGGAAGAAGCATAAGAAAACCAAGCCGCTGGCCGGGGCCCGCATCGCCGGCTGCCTGCACATGACCACGCAGACGGCCGTGCTGATCGAGACGCTGCGCGACCTGGGGGCCGAGGTCACTTGGAGCAGTTGCAACAAGTTCTCGACGCAGGACTACGCCGCCGCGGCCATCGCCAAGACCGGCGTGCCGGTCTATGCCTGGAAGGGGGAGAGCGACAAGGACTTCGACTGGTGCATCGAGCAGACGCTGCAATTCCCGGACGGCGAGCCGCTGAACATGATCCTCGACGACGGCGGCGACCTGACCGCCATGGTGCACGACCGCTTCCCCGAGCTGCTCGAAGGCATCCGCGGCATCACCGAGGAAACCACCACCGGCGTCCATCGCCTGTACCAGATGTACGAGCGCGGCGACCTCAAAGTGCCGGCCATCAACGTCAACGACTCGGTCACCAAGAGCAAGTTCGACAACAAGTACGGCTGCCGCGAGTCGTTGGCCGACGGTATCAAGCGGGCTACCGACGTGATGGTGGCCGGCAAGACGGTCGTTGTCGCCGGCTTCGGCGACGTGGGCAAGGGGAGCGCCCAATCGCTCCGCGGCCTGGGCGCCCGCGTGCTGATCACCGAGATCGATCCGATTCTCGCCCTGCAAGCGGCGATGGAGGGCTACGAAGTCGTGAGGCTGGAAGACGCGGCCCCGGAGGCCCACCTCTTCGTCACCACCACCGGCTGCTGCGACATCATCCGCGGCGAGCACATGGAGAAAATGCGCGACGACGCGATCGTCTGCAACATCGGCCACTTCGACATCGAGATCGACGTGGCGTATTTGACCAAACGCAAGGACATCAAGCGCGAGCGGATCAAGACCGACAGCGACGTCGGCGGCCCGGTCGATCGCTACACCTTCCCCGACGGGCACTCGATCCTCCTGCTGGCCGAGGGGCGGCTGGTGAACCTCGGCTGCGCGACCGGACACCCGTCGTTCGTGATGTCAAACTCGTTCAGCAACCAGGTGCTGGCCCAGCTCGAGCTGTGGCAGAACGCCGACAACTACGAGCTCGGCGTGCACGTGCTGCCCAAAAAGCTCGACGAAGAAGTCGCCCGGCTGCACCTGGACCACCTGGGGGTGAAGCTGACCAAGCTGACGAAGAAGCAGGCCGATTACTTGGGCATCCCAGTGGAGGGGCCGTTTAAGCCGGAGCATTACCGGTATTAGCGAGTTAGGCGGACCAAATGGGTGACCGTCCCACATACGCGTCGGTGACTGGCGAGCCCTGCACGTGCAAATACCTCCAGCGTGCGGCGGAAGACCCGCGTGTCCCGATCATCTTCGATGACAGGACAGGCGAGTATCAGTACACATATCAAGAGCCGCGATCGCGCGGGGCGTCTACATTAGTCATCTATCACTGTCCGTTCTGCGGGGGTGCAGCTCCGGCGTCGAAGCGTCACTTGCTCTTTCGGGTCATTCCGCCTGAGGAAGAAGAGCGGCTTATTGCCCTGCTCGGACGTATTCACACAATTGCCGACACGCTCAAGAGCCTTGGCAAGCCGGACGACGACAATCCGACGGGTACAGTCTCCAAGACCGACGAGACTGAGGATTCACCGCCTTCCACCCGCTTTGCTCGCACTCTGACCTACAAACGCCTATCGGACTCGGCCGACGTGCGGATTGAGGCGCGTCCTGATGGGACGGTCAGTTGCTGGCTCCAAGGCAAGTACGTGGGAGATGCACAACCGGCCCCCGCGCCTAACCAGTCGCTGCAGTTGGTCCGCAGGTGCTTGGCGCGTTTGGCTCGTCTCCTGCGGTTGCGCTAGAGCGCTTTCAAGCCTGGCCACGGTGAGCGGGCAACTGAGCTTGTTCGCTAGCCGGCTGAGGTTCTCTGGCTGACCGGTTCCTCAACTTGACCGAATTGGCTAAGGCAGCGTAAGGAAATAATCGCTGCAAAAGCACATTGGATCGCGGACGGCGCGGACAGGTGGAACAGAAGGAAACGAAGGCAACAAAGGCAATTCTTCGTTTCCTTCGCGTCCTTCTGTTCAATTCTCTGCGGCGCTCTTGCAGCGTTTGTTCTGTTACGGTCCCTAACCGGGCGGAAAGAGCCCGAACAGTTTCTCGGCCCGGCGAATCCGCAGCCGGCGCGGATGATTGAGATCAAGGGCAGCCAGAGTCGCGCGACCGACCACGCTGAGTGGGACGATGCGATAACCCGAGAAGCGAAAGTGATCGGCCCAGATCTCGGCTCGCGGATTAAAGAGCGCGACCGGCCGCCCCGTGGTGGGGTCTCTGACCAGCACGCGATCGGACTTTTGCAGATTGCACCGCGGACACGCCCACGCCAGGTTGCCATGCGTCCGGCGGCCACCGTGTGCGCGGGGAACGACGTGTTCGACGTGAAAGGTGGCGCCCTGGAGCGATTGGTGCATGCGGCAGTATTCGCAGCGTCCGCCTGCTCGAGCTTCGACTCGCTTCTCGAGTCTGGTCCGACGCCTCATTAAGGGGTCCGCCCCAAGAGGCGCAGCGCCTCCGCGCGTACCAGCGACAACCGTTCGGTGAGATCGACCAAGCTTTCCAGTTCTTCGCGCTCCTGGGGGCTGAGCTTTCCCTCATTATTCCGATCCATCAGAGTACGCAACCGTCGATCGGCTTTCCGCGGCAAGCGCAATGCGCTGACGGACTCAACCCACGTCACGGGAGCGGAGATGACCGAGGGCATGAGTTAGCCTTCCGTGGCCGGCCGAGCCGTCCGCGCCTTGCGCACCAGGTAGTAAAAGTACAGCCCGAACGAGCCGAGCAGCAGGAACGGCATCGAGAGCATGAAGAGGATGCTCCAGAAGAAGCCGCTCACCAGGTCGCCGCCGCCGGAGCTGCTGGCCAGGGCCTCCTTGCACGAGGGGCAGGCCGTCGCGGTTGGCACGCCGGCCAATAGGACCGCGATGGCGATCACGGCAATCCAGACGGCTCGTGAATTCATGCTGCGAGTCCGCATGTGAGTATCTTTCGAGATCCTGGCGAGCGGGGGGCGTCGTCAGCCCCCTGATAAGGCGGCGTCATCGGCGACCCGGAGTCCTCAGGGGCCGAGTCATCAGGGGCCTTACGCCCCCCGCTTGCCGGACGATTATATCCTAGGGCCCGGGCGGCGGAAGGTGATACAGCATGGCGTAGATCACCACGCCCGTCACCGACACGTACAGCCAGATCGGAAAGGTCCAGCGGGCCAGCCGGCGATGCGCCGCCCTGCGGTCGCGGAGGCCAAGATAAATGGTCACCCCCGCCAGCACCGGCACCGCCGCCGCCAGCACCACGTGGGTCAGCAGGATGGTGTAATAGACGGGGCGGATCAGCCCGGCGTGCTCGAAGGGCTTGCTGCCGACCAGCGCGTGGTAGACGACGTAGCAGACCAGGAACAGCACCGAGACGCCGAAGGCCGCCAGCATCAGGTTGCGGTGCGCGAGCTCGTGCCGCCGGCGGATTTGCACGTACCCGGCGACGAGCAGCACGGTGGCCAGGGCGTTGAGCGCGGCGTTGACCGTGGGCAAGTACTGCGTCACGCGGCATCCTTCCCCGCGGCATCTTTGCCCGCGGCATCCTTCGCCGCTGGCGGATGGGCGTGCAGTTCCTCGATCTTGCGCTTCAAACGCTTGATCTCACTCTCGTCACCGGCGATGTAATATCCCCGCACGGTCCCCTGCTGATCCACGAGGACCAGCTTCTCGGAATGGGCCGCTCTGGCGAACGGCAGGCCGAACCGCGACTGGCAGATCGCGCCCAGCATCTCCTCGCTCCCCTCGGCTTGCGTGAGAAAGAGCCAACGCTCCGGATCGATCTTCCGCGGCTTGACGTACGTCTCGGCATACGAGACTAGCCGGTGGGGAGAGTCTTTCTTGGGATCGACGGAGATGCTCACGAACTTCACCGGCTCCTTGGCGAAATCGCCGGCGATCAGGTCGCCGATCCGGTGATTAAGGATCGTGCACGCCCCGGGACAATCGGCGTAGAAGAAGCTCACGACCCAGATCTGCCCGAGCAGCTCCTTGGAATTGAACGTCCGGCCCGAGCGTTCGGTCAGCTCGAACTCGCCCACCGGAAGGTTGAGCCGATCCAAGAGGACTTCCGAATGGTTGTCCGGCTCCTTCGCCGAGTAGATTCGCCACAGCGTCAGGCCGCCGTACGCGGCCAGCCCGAGGAGCAGCACCGAGAGCCAGATCTTCAGCGCCGTGAGGCGCGGCGAGCCCCCCACCGGGATTCCCCGAGCGATGACCCCGGCGCCGGCATCTCGCGGCAACGTAGCCTGACTCTCCGAGTCGGGCTCCCGACTCGGAGAGTCAGGCCACGAGCGAAGGACCCGGCCGCAGGCGGGGCACGTGGCGGCGCCCGCGTCGGATGGGACAAGCTCGTGCCCGCACGACGAACATGGAACGGTGGTGCTCATGATCCTCTCAGGCCGCAACTCGCCGCGGATTCCGCCAGAAGTCGGCCTCGCGACGGTTACTCATTGATAGCCGGCCCCGCCAAACCGTCAAGGCGGATAGCGAAGGCGAAGTCGCCCAGACGTAGCCGAAGTCGCCAGACTTCGGG
>JBGQHD010000266.1:0-6744 GCA_041497795.1 Planctomycetia bacterium | reverse complement strand
CCGCCGCGATACCGGGAACCGCGTGGCAATGCCGCCGCACCAACTCGCGGCAACGCTTCGCCAACCGCTGATCCTTCAGCCGAATGTCGATTCCATCCAGTCATTGATAAGGGATTTACGGAATTGTGTAGATACCAATGACCTCGCGTCGGTGGGAGCACATGTTGTACCTCTCCGTGGACCAACATCACAAGCAGCTGACGGTCTCGTTGCGCAACGAAGCGGGAGAAGTCGTGCTGCGGCGGCAGGTGAGCACGCGGCCAGAGAAGGTCCGCGAGTTCTTGCATCAGGTGCAAGAGCGCGCCGCCCCAGAGGGCGGGTTCCTGGTCATGGTGGAGGTCTGTGGCTTCAACGATTGGCTGTTGCGGCTGCTGCGGGAGTACGAGTGCCGGCACGTGGCGTTGATTCAGCCGGAGAAGCAGTCCAAGAAGAAGACCGACCGCCGCGACGCCAACGCCTTGGGCGAGTTGCTGTGGGTCAATCGTCAGCGTTTGCTCGCCGGGCAGAAGATTCAAGGCGTGCGGCAAGTGGAGATCGTCTCGGACGAGGACTTGGCCGACCGCCGCTTGACCGCCGCCCGGCAGCGCCTGGGACAGCAGCGCACGCGGACGATCAACCGCAGCTGGCCATCGCCTTGACGGTAGGCGAACTCCGCCGCTAACCTGGATGTCAGCATCCTGAATTGGCGACGTCATCCCTTGGGGCCTGTCCATGATTTCGCAAACTGCCGAGTATGCCCTGCGGGCGACGGTGTTTCTCGCCGACCAGGAGGGCGCTCCGTGCACGACCGCGCAAATCGCGGAAGGGACGCAAGTTCCGCCAGGTTACCTGGCCAAGGTCATGCAGTCCCTGAGTCGAGGCCGGGTCGTTCACTCGCAGCGCGGTCCCAATGGTGGCTTCACGCTGCGGAAGGAGCCCGGGCAATTGACGATTCTGGAAGTCGTCAATGCGGTTGATCCCATCCGGCGGTTCCGTGAATGCCCGCTGAACCTGGCACATCACGGACCCAACCTCTGTCCGCTTCACCGCAAGCTGGACGACCTCGGGCAGATGCTGGAGCAGGCGTTTGGCGCCACGACGATCGCCGACCTGCTGAACGTGCCGCAGCGGCGGAAGCCGCTCTGCCGATTCCCTGATCTGCCGGCAGCTGCGCCTCGCTAGCCGCGGGGCCACTCTGGCCTCCGGGTGCAACGTGGTTCGAGATGCTCGCGCGGCCTGAGGCCCTGTCGAGCACCCTTGGGCAGGCTCTTTGCCGCGAACACTGCCGCGTTGAGTTCGCCCGATTTCTGACTAAATAGAGTTATATACCTTTACATCTATAATTAGGTGGCTACATTAGAGGCGCCGACGGGGCACGTCTCGTCGGTCCCACCTGCCGACCGTCCGAGAAACATGCCATGGTTCGGCTGCCTGTCCCGTGCCCACCGCGGGAGCCACGCCACGTTGTGCCAGACGCGCAAATCTCCCGGCCTTGGCAAAGGAGCGTCGCATGAGCAGTGAGCTGAAAGTCAACGGCGTCTCGGGCAGTTGGCTGGCCGACCACGCGAGTCTGCGCCAACTGCTGCAAGCGGTTGCTGCCACCATCGAACGGCAAGCCGCGCGGTCCGTGGCGGTTGCCGACATGGTTGTCGAGGCTGCGGACCGCGTGCTGGCACATTTCCGGCACGAGGAAGACGGCGGCCACTTGGCACAGGCGGTGGATGCCGCGCCGCACCTGGCCGTTCAGGCTCACGGATTACTCGACGAGCACGAGGACTTGGCGGCGCGGCTGGGCGAGCTGAGGCGGCACGCCACCGCGGCCGTCGGGTCGGCCGACTGGTGGAAAAGACTCGGAGAACTGTTTCAGCGGTTCTTGGCCCGCTTCGAGGCCCACGAGGAAGCGGAGAATCGCTTGCTGCAGTTGGCTTACAACGAGGACATCGCGGCCGAGGATTGACGGCCGCTGTGAGTCGCCAGGGTTGGATCACGCGACGGAGCGCCGGGCCAGAGAAACCGACAAAGGTGGCCCGCCACGCTGCAAGGAAGCATTCACCGCGTTGCTCTCGGTCCACGTACTGGGAGGAGACTTCAATGCTTCCTGTCATCGTTCTTGGCTTAGCCCTTGCGGTCATCGTAACCATCGCTTTTGTGATCTGGGCGTTCGTGGAGGTGGCCTTCCGCCAACCCGGGCCGGCCGCTCCCCGGCGCGAGCCGGCGTTCTGGCGGCCACCGATCATCGCCGGCCAGGATCTGTTTGCCTGGGCGGCACGGGTCGCCAAGACGCTGACCTTGCAGCGTCTCTCGGAGCCGCGCAGCGAAAAGACGGCTGGCCGGATTGCCGAGGCAATTGGCCACGGGGCATCGAACGCTATCGCCTTGGCGAAGGATGAACTTCCCGCGGCCCACGACACCGCCTGCCCGAGTCGCAGTTGCGGTCGCCGCATGATCACCGCTACTGCCGCGGAAGTATTAGCCATCGCCGACGCGGTCCACCACCAGGGCCACCGTGCGGCAGAGCACATTCGCCGTCGTGCGGAGGACAACGTGCAGCGAGCGGCCGCGCTAGGCCCGCAGCAATACCTCGCCGCGGACATCATCTGCCCGCTGATGACCAGCGATGGTCATTGCGCCACCTACGACGTGCGGCCCCTCCAATGCCGGGCCTGGTGCAAACTCTGCGATTCGGACGGCGCCAAGTGCATGCTAACCGGCGAAGCCAACGCGTACACCATCAGCCAGGGCATCGAAGAAGGGCTGGCCACGGCGCTCGCGGACGCGGGACTCGATGGCCACGTCTACGAGCTTAACAGCGCGCTGGCTGCGGCCCTGGCCAACCCGGATGCCTCACTGCATTGGGCGGTCGGCGAGCCGGTCTTCGCCGGTTGCCGAGAGGCCTGATGTTTGTCGGCTGTCCGAGGTGACCGATCTTCCTGGGCGAGGGTCATGGGCATGAATCGCCGTCTCCTCTTGAAATGGCTGAGCACCGGATTGGCCGCGGCGTGTGCCGCATTTGTGGCAGTTCCCGGCATGAGCTTTATGCTCTCGGCGCTGCGTCGGCCGACGCGAGGCAAGGGCGTATCGTGCCGGGTCGCACGTCTGCGAGACCTGCACGTGGGTCGTCCCTTGCAGGCGGCGGTGACCGGCCGTCGCCGCGACGCCTGGACCGTCCATCCGGACACGACGATCGGCCGCGTGTGGCTGGTGCGTCGTTCGGACGATGCCACGCCCCCCGAGAAGGCCCAGGTGGACGTGTTCACCGCTGTGTGTCCGCATTTGGGATGTGCGATTGGCTTGGATGCCAACGGCAAACGGCTGGTGTGTCCCTGTCACAAAGCAGCATTTGATCTGCGCGGCAAGAAAGTCATGACGGACGAGTTGGGCCGCAAGAATCACGCGCCGCGCGACATGGATGCTCTGGAGTGGCAGCTCGTGCGGGACGAGGAATCCGGTGAATGGTGGGTGGAGGTGCAATACGAGAAGTTCGAGCCGGGACTCAAGCAAAAGAAGCCCGTCGCCTAGGGCAGCCCGTGCCGCCGGCAGTCGGCTTTCCGGTCCATCCCGCGCCACCGTAGGAAGGTCCCATGCGTCACATCCTCGATTGGTTTGACCAGCGCACCGGTTATCGAGAGGTTCTGGCACCGCTCCGGCAGCGGATGCTGCCCCGGGGGCCGAGCTGGTGGTACGCCAGTGCGAGCTGCGTGCTGTGGCTGTTTGTGATCCAAGTCTTGACCGGCCTGCTGCTGATGACGTCCTACAGCCCTTCGGCGACGACGGCTTGGGGCAGCGTACACTACACCGAGCAGTCGGCGGCCGGGGCTTTCCTGCGCGGCGTGCATCATTTTGCCGCCCAGGCGATCATCGTTCTCTTGGCCGTGCACATCGTGCGCGTGCTGCTGACGGCCGCCTATCGGGCCCCGCGCGAGTTGATCTGGATCACCGGCTTGCTGCTTTTCCCGCTGATGCTCGTGTGGACGATCACGGGCAATCCGCTCTCCGGCAGCCAGCAGGGCCTGGCTCAAATCGAGGTGGAAGGCAACATCATCGGCTCGACGCCGCTCCTCGGGCCGTACCTTCAGCGGATCCTCATCGGCGGCGACGAGGTGGGAAACCTAACGCTCACCCACTTGTACGCCCTGCACGTCGGCTGGCTGCCGCTGATCGTGATTCCGTTGATGGTGGTCCATCTCCACCAGATCTATCGGCACAGCGTCACGCCCCGCGGCGAGCCGAATGGAGCGCGGGCCCGCCCCCACTGGCCGTATCAGACCGTGCGCAACATGCTCGTGCTGACCGCCGTGTTGGGCGGGATCGGCGCCGCCGCCCTGCACTACGGAGCGCCATTAGACGCGCCGGCCGATCTCAACATGGCGCACACGCCCCGGCCCGAATGGTACTTTTTGTGGCTCTTCGAGCTGCGGCGGTTCTTTACGGGAGATTGGGAATTCGTAGCCACCGTGCTCATCCCCGTGATCGTGCTGGTGGTTCTGCTGGCCGTCCCCGTCATCGACCGTCTCTGTGCGCGCCGTATGAGCATGGTGCTGCGGGCCTTGCTGGTGCTGATCGGCGCCGGGGCCTGGGGGACGCTCACCGTCACGCCCTTGGCCCGCGACCGCCAAGACGAAGACTTCCGTCGCTCGCATCTTGAGGGCGCGGAAAGGGCGGCGCGAGCGCGCGAGTTGGCCGACCATCAGGGAGTGCCGCCGGAGGGCGCGATCGCGTTGCTGCGTTCCGATCCGAAGACACAAGGACCAATCCTGTTCGAGCGGCACTGCGCCAGTTGCCATTCCCACACCGACCAAAACGGCCAGGGCATCGCAGCCCGAGAACCTTCCGCGCCCAACCTCTACGGCTTCGGAAGCCACGAGTGGATTGCCGGCCTGCTGAACCGGGACAAGATCGCCGGTCCGCACTATTTCGGGACCAGTGCCAAGGCGGCAGGCGAGATGGTATCGACCATCGCCGACATGTTCGACAAAGCCGACGGCGAGAAGCAGCCTGCCGCCCGTGACAACCTTCTACAGCAGTTGGATAAGGTGGCCTGGGCGCTGGCCGACGAGGCCGGTCTGCCGGCCCTCGCCACACGGGACGACGCCGCGCGGGCGATGATCGCCGAAGGACGCAAGCTCCTGGAGGGTGGATTGTCCTGCACCGATTGTCATCGCTTCCGCGACAAAGGGGACCTGGGCGCCGCGCCCGATTTGACCGGCTACGCTTCGCGCGAATGGCTCATTGGCATGATCAGCGACCCGCAGCATCAGCGATTCTACCCCGGCCAGCTCAACGACCGTATGCCCGCGTTCGCGAAGCATCCGACGAGACCAGAAGCCAACGTGCTGAGCCCGCTGGAAGTGCGACTGCTTGTCGATTGGTTGCGCCGCGAATGGTACGAGCCGCCAGCGGGATCGGCGGCGGACTCGGCCGCGCCGCAGTATACGCAACTTTCACGGAATTGAAGCGTCCGCGGCTTGTCGCGCCGCGGAATTTGGTTGGGTCTGCTGAACTACCGAACATCTTGCCTGTTCAACGTGCGTCTGCAATGTCGTTCGTTCTCTTTCCTCCCGCCTCTCTTGAAAGGAGCCTCTCCATGGGCAAACGTGTGCTACTCCTGGCCGGATTGGTCGCCTTGGGCATCGCCGTGCTGTCGGCCGTGAACGGTTCGGCCCAGGTGACCAAGGGAAAATCCCGGCCAGCCTTGACCTCGCAGATCATGACAGGCCTCGTGCAACCTAACTGTGCTGCGTTGAGCAAAGGCCTCAAGGACAAGCCGGCCGAAGACAAAGCCTGGAAGGCCATGGCCATCAATGCGGCCTTGCTCAATGAAGCGAGCTACTTGGTGATGGACGACGGCCGCTGCCCGGATGGCACGTGGGCCAACGCTGCCAAGACGCTCCGCGAATGCAGCGCAGCCGTGCTGGAGAAGGTCAACGCCAAGGATGGCGAAGGGGCGCAGGCCGCCTTCACGCAGCTCACCAAGGCATGCGCCGCCTGCCATGGGGCGCACCGCAAGGCGAAGAAATAGCCGCCGTTCTTCCACGCCTCGGCGCCGTTCGGCGTCTGCCGCCTCCAGCGGCTTGACCGTCGAGCGGCGCCAAGATCCTGCTCATGCGCTGAACCGGCAACTGCACCATGGTGGTTGCCCGCTATTCTTTCGCTCTCGACGGGCCTTTGCACACAAACACCGCTGGCGTCGCATGCGTTAACACGCGCTCGGCGACATTGCCCAGCATGAGCCGTTTGGCGACCGATCGGGCATGGGTTCCCAAAACCACCAGGTCGATCTTTTCCTGTCTCGTCACGTTAAGAATCTCCGTGGCCGGGTCACCCACCAGAATGCGGTGTTCGCAGGCCTTCCCTGAAGTGGGCTTTATGGCTGCCAGGTTGCGAGCGACCTCGGAGATTCCGGGATCTGGCAGGCCACTGTACAGGGGGCCCAAGTGTGCGGTGGGCTGACCCGGCGTTACGTAGACGACGAGGAGTTCCGCTCCGTAGGCGTCAGCCAGGCGGGTGGCGAGGGCTTCAGCCGCACTGCTGGTGTCAGATAAGTCAGTTGCCAGCAGAATTTTTCGGACGTCCATCTTGCCGCTCCTGGAGCCCGGCAGGTGCCCGTCATCTGCCTTGCCGTCAACGGGTCAGCTTGAACACCCGTTCTAGTTATTCAATTGACTCCACTAACCACTATGGGTTGTGGTCGGGAAAGCGTGAACCCGTTCCGTTACCCGCTTGCAGGCACGCCCTCGATGCATACGGCCGCTGGAAACGTGATTG